>CADCQD010000172.1 GCA_902803485.1 uncultured Eubacteriales bacterium
GAAAGCTGTGACGCCGGCAGATCCTTCTGGGTCATATCACCGGTCACCACACACTTGGAATTGAACCCGATACGTGTCAGGAACATTTTCATCTGGGACGGCATGGTATTCTGGGCTTCATCCAGAATAATGTACGCGTTATCCAGGGTACGTCCGCGCATATAAGCCAGCGGGGCGACCTCGATCAGGCCCTTTTCAAAATTATGAAGGAAGCTTTCCGCGCCCATGATCTGATACAGAGCGTCGTAAAGCGGCCGCAGATACGGGTCGATCTTGCTCTGCAGGTCTCCCGGCAGATATCCCAGCTTCTCTCCGGCTTCAATTGCCGGGCGCGTCAGGATGATACGGTCCACTTCTCCGTTTTTAAAGGCCTGGATCGCCATAGCCATTGCCAGATAGGTTTTACCGGTTCCCGCGGGTCCCACACCGAAGACGATCATCTTACTACGCATCTCGTCCACGTATTTTTTCTGGCCGATGGTCTTCGGCTTGACCGGTTTTCCGGACACCGTATGACAGATGACGTCATCGTCCAGCTTCAGGATCTCCGAGGATTCATTGGTTTTGGAAAGCGCCAGCGCGTAATCGACGTTCTGCTCCGTGATCGTATTTCCCCTTTTGGAAAGCTCGGTCAGGTCCATGTAGACCGCTCTTGCTTTTTCCACATTTCCGGGTTCGCCGATGATGCGGAGCTCGTCCCCCCGGGTGATGACCGCCACATGCAGGGTACGTTCGATCTTTTTGACAAACGCATCAAACTGGCCGAAAACGTTCTGCTGATGCTCGACCGGTATATTCATGATCGTTTGTGTATCTACCATAAAAAATTACTCCAGTTTATCTCATTTGATGTCATTTCAGAACTTTGGGCATGATCGTATTGATGGCGCCGGTGGGACAGCCTTCCATGCATTTTCCGCAGCCGGTGCATTTCTTCGTATCGACGTGCGCCACGTTGTTCTCAATGGTCACAGCGCCTGCTTCACAGACACGGACACATTTTGTGCAGGCAATACAGCCCTGTTTGCAGGCCTTCCGCGTCACCGCGCCTTTATCACGGTTTTTGCAGAAGACTCCGGCATGCGCTTCTTCCACCGGATACAGCTCGATCAGTCCTCGCGGGCAGATGTTCATGCACATTTTGCAGGACTGGCAGAGCTCCGGATTCACACGGGCCACGCCGTCGCAGAGGAAAATGGCGCCGTATGGACAGTGTTCCACACAGTCTCCGAAGCCGAGGCATCCGTAGGTGCACTGCTTCGGCCCGCCGAAAAGCTGGGCTGCCATTTTGCAGCTTTTCACACCGCTGTAATCCAGCTTCAGGCCGACGTTGGAATAATTGCCCTGGCAGAGGACTACCGCCACCATCTGCTTCACGTCGCCTGCTTCCACTCCCAGGACCTTTGCGATCCCGTTTGCGGCATCCTTGCCGCCCGGGCCGCAGAGATTGGTCTGGTCTGTTTTGCCTTCAGACAGCGCCGCGGCATAGCCGTCGCAGCCACTGAACCCGCAGGCGCCGCAGTTCGCGCCGGGCAGGCAGGCGCGGATCTTTTCCGCTTTTTCATCTACAGGGACCGCGAACACCTTGGAAGCGACCGCAAGTCCCAGGCCCAGGACCAGTCCCATAGCCGCAACGATCACAACAGGAATCAGAATCGTATTCATCAGACGCCTCCTTTACCTGAAAATATTATCGATGAGGCCGGAGAAGCCCAGGAACGACACGCTGGTAAGCGCCGCGGCGATCAGGGTAATGGGAAGTCCCTGAAGCGCTTTCGGGATATCCGCGCTCTCCAGACGTTCCCTGACGCCGGCAAACATGACCATGGCCACAAGGAAGCCGACGCCTCCGCCGAAGGAATTGACCAGGCTCGTAACAAAATTGTAGCCGTTGTCCACATTCAGAAGAACTACGCCGAGCACGGCACAGTTCGTGGTGATCAGCGGCAGATAGATGCCCAGGGAATTATACAGCGGCTTCACATAACGCTTTAAGAAGATCTCCACCAGCTGTACCAGGGCCGCGATCACCAGGATAAAGACGATGGTCTGAAGATACTCCAGGTCATTTTTGACCAGGATCAGCTGGTTGATCGGGTACGTCACAGCCGTCGCAAGCACCATAACAAAGATGACAGCCAGGCTCATGCCCACCGCGGTGTTCAGTTTTTTGGATACACCAAGGAAGGGACAGATGCCAAGGAACTTCGCGAGCACGAAGTTCTGCGTCAGTATCGCCGTAAGAAGAACAGCCAGTAATTCTTTCGTCATGACAGGCTCACCTCCTTTGACTGGTCATCACGGATGCGGCATGTAGCCGCCATGGGGCAGTTCGCGCAGCCCTTCAGTTCCGCTTTCGGCTTCCCGTTCCGTTCCGCCACCTTGTTTGCCAGCGCGATCATAATGCCGAATACAAAGAATCCGCCGGGAGCGAGGACAAAGATGATCATGGGATGCGCATTGATCCAGGGGATCGTGAACCCGTCAAAATTCACTTCGCCGAATACTGAAAGAAGCTCTTTGATACCGGAAAGGAAGGTTCCGGAACCCAGGATCTCGCGGACCGTGCTCATGCAAAGAAGCGCGGCGAGGAAGCCGATGCCCATGCCCAGGCCGTCCAGGGCGGACGCGGCCACGGGGTTCTTGCTGGCGAAAGCTTCCGCTCTCCCGAGGATAATGCAGTTTACCACGATCAGCGGAAGGTATACGCCAAGCGCCGTATCCAGAGAAGGCAGGAACGCTTTGACCAGGAGCTGGATTATGGTGACGAAGGACGCGATAATTACGATATACGCGGGAATACGGACTCTGTCCGGGATCAGCTTTCTGAGCGCCGAAATTACGATATTCGAACAGGTCAGAACGATGGTCGCCGCAAGTCCCATGCCGATGGCGCTGGAGACCGACGTAGATACCGCAAGTGTCGGGCAGGTGCCCAGGACCAGCCGGAACACCGGATTTTCCGTAAGGAGGCCCTTCGTGAATTCACGGCTCATGCATTTCTTTTCTTCGCTCATCACTCTGCTCCTCCTTTCTCATCTGAAAATACCGCAAGATATGCGTCATTCACACATTTTGTCACTGCAGTTGAAGTGATCGTAGCTCCGGTGATCGCCTGGATCTCCGAATCGGAAGACGGCGTCTTGGAAGCTGCAAGGCTTCCCGCGGTCTTCTCAAGGAAACGGTTTCGGAAGGACTCCTTTTTCGCATTCATGCCAAGACCCGGAGTATCCTCGATATTCAGGATCTGGACGCCGGTGATCTTTCCTTCCGTATCAAAACCGGTCATCACGTCAATGTCGCCGCCATAGCTTTTTCCTGAGGTGATGACCGCGTAACCGATCAGGTTTCCGGCATCATCCAGCGCCTGGTATACATCCGCGTCCGCGTATTCCGGCGCTTCTTTAAATTCGGCGGCGTCTGCGCATACCAGCTTTCTCGCGGCGTCAGCAGCTTCCTGCTGAACGCGGGCGATCTGTCCTTTGGTCACCATGTTCGTCAGGCTCAGCAGCAGAGTCGCCGCAAGGCAGATCAGGGTCAGCGCGGCGGCCGGGATCACAATTTCTTTATTCTTCATCTGGCCGCCTCCTTTTTCGGATCCAGAGTGCCAAAGGGCTTCGTCCTTGTCAGACGTTCAATATGCGGCACCAGGATATTCATCAGGATAATGGAGAAGGATACGCCTTCCGGAAGCGATCCGAACAGGCGGATCAGGCAGGTCAGTATGCCGCAGCCTATGCCGAACACTGCCCGCCCCTTCGTATTGATGGGGGAAGTCGTATAATCCGTCGCCATGAAAAACGCGCCAAGCAAAAGGCCGCCGGAGAGGATCTCGGAAAGCATGAAGCTGAAGCTTCCTTTTCCCGCGATCAGCATAATGACCGCGACGGTACCTATAAAGCAGGCCGGGATCACCGGAGTAATGACTTTCCGGACCAGCAGGTAAATAAATCCCAGGATCAGCGCCAGCGCGCAGACCTCACCCAGAGATCCGCCGTGCAGGCCGAGGAACAGGTCCGAAAGCTTCGGGACCGCGGAGTCCGCCAGCGCTCCGGAAATGCTTTCCGCGCCTGGGATCCCCTTCAGCCCTGCAAGCGGCGTAGCCTGTGTCACGGCATCCGCGCCTGCGAAAGGCAGGACGAATCCGGTCATATATACCGGGAACGAGGTCATCAGCACGATCCTTGCCGTAATGGCGGGATTCACGAAATTCTGCCCGATGCCGCCGAACATCTGCTTCACGATCACGATGGCGATAAAATCACCGATCAGGATGATCCACCACGGCAGAGTGGGCGGTACATTATACGCGATCAGAAGGCCCGTGACCACTGCGGAAAGGTCATTGATCGTATTGCTTCTTTTCATGATCCTTCTGGCCAGATACTCAAAAAGCACCGAGAACAGCACAGACAGGATGATCAGCATCAGCGCGCGGGCTCCGTAGTAGATCACACTGACGATCCCGGCCGGCGCCAGCGCGATGATCACGTCCAGCATAATGCTCCGGGTAGTCGTATGGGAGCGTACATGCGGAGACGCGGATACAGTCAGACGTTCATTCATTTTTTCTGCGCCCCCTCTCTCAGAAGCTGCTTGCCCAGTCTCATATACTGTACCAGCGCCCGTTTCGCGGGACAATGATACGCGCAGCTTCCGCATTCCATGCATACGGTAACCCCTGCGGCCTGAAGGCCTTCCAGGTTCCGGATCTTCGTATATCGTTCAATTTCCGCCGGCACCAGGTTCATGGGGCAGGCTGCCGCGCAGCGGCCGCAGCGGATGCAGTCCTTCTCTTCCGTATCGATCTCCGGACCGTCGGCAAACGCAAGGATCGCGTTATTCTGCTTGCAGACGGGCGCGTCCGTATAGGAAAGCGCGATTCCCATCATCGGTCCGCCGAAAAGGATCTTCTTCGGTGTTTTTGTAAAACCGCCGCAGAAGTCAATGAGCTGCTGAATATTGGTGCCGACCGGAACGCGTACGTTCATCGTTTTGCCGACGGCAGTGCCGTCCACGGTCACCGACCGGGTCACCAGAGGCATGCCTGTCTCAAGGTATCTTCCGAGCACAGCTACGGTCTGCACATTCATGACCACACATCCCACGTCCGAAGGAAGCTTTCCCGGAGGCACTTTCCTTCCGGTGGTCACCAGGATCATCATTTTTTCCGCGCCCTGGGGATAATGGGAACGGAGCGCCATCAGCTTGATCCGGTCATCCGCCTCGTCATCCGACTCGGCGATCCGCTTCAGTGTATCAAAAGCCTTTGGCTTGTTGTCTTCGACTCCGATGATGACCTGTTCGAAACCGCACCATTTCTGAAGCGCTTCGATGCCGTTCAGGATATCCTGCGGATGCTCGATGCACTCGCGGTTATCCACACAGATATAGGGCTCGCATTCTGCGGCGTTGATGATCAGTGTATCCACTTTGGTCGTGCCGGAAAAGGCGGAGGAAAGCTTCGCGTGGGTCGGGAAACCCGCGCCTCCCAGTCCCACCAGGCCGCACTCGCGGACTGCGTGGATCAGATCGTCAAAGCTTTTCACCACCGGGACACGGACTTCTTCCGAAGTAGTCATCAGGCCGTCGGACTCAATGGTCACGGCCTTCGATATCATACCGTTCGCAAGGTGTACTTCACTTACAGATTTTACGGTTCCGGATACACTTGCGTGTACCGGCGCGGAAACAGGGCGCTGGGAATCGCCGATCTTCTGTCCCACGTCCACATGGTCGCCCGGTTTGACTAAGGGATCGCAGGGCGCGCCGATGCTTTGCGACATCGGGATCACCACGGTGTCCGGGATCGGCATATCTACGGTAACGATATCGCTGCCCGCTTTCTGATGCATGGCCTCCACGCCGCCCCGGATCCGGGCCAGCGGTCTCAGGATGCCGCCTGATGTGTTACTCATGTTGACCTCCGTTTCTGCCTCCGGCTGAGGGGCCGGAGGAGCCGCTCCGTTACTCGGAGCTCTGAAAGAAATTTTGTGCCAGCTGTCTGGCACGCGGCAAAAGAACTGCCGTAAATATTCCGGTAACCAGACCGGTCGCGGTACCGAACAGAAGCAGTACCGGATAATACGCGATCAGTGCAGTCGTCTGCGTGTAAATGAAGGAAACGAGGAGCTGCCCGGTGTTGTGCGCGCAGGCGGACAAAATGCCGATTCCCGTTTCGCTGATATTTCTGAAATGCCTCCGGTAAAAAAACATCATGACCAGAGCGCTGAAAACGCCGCCGGAAAGACTCATAAGAAACGCGGACGCGCCCCGGGTCAGCAGGGCAAATACAGATTTCATCAGGACGGGGAAAAAGATCCCCGCGGTCTGCCCTGTGGCTGCCATCAGCATGATGACGATATTGGAAAGACCCGGTTTTGCTCCCGGAGGGAGTCCGGGAACCACAGGTACCAGGATGCTTTCCATCGCGGAAAGGACGATGCATACCGTCCCTGCGATCCCGTAGAAAGCGACCTGGCGTACGCTCAGTCTTCCGGCTTTCATTCGCGTTACCTTAATATGTGACGGCGTCAGGACCGTCCGTGTCTTTTCCCGCAAGGATACGGATCATCGTATGGTTCGGAATGCAGGACGCGGTACTGCCCGGACGGGAAAGCATTCCGAAACGGACACAGTCCTCATTGGGGCAGTCCGAGCAGAGGTATCCGATCTCCCCGGGCCGTACCAGGATCTCCGAACCCGGTACGGAAATGGTATATTCTCCTGTGACCGCGAGAAGATCGATGCTTTCCGTGACCTTTCCTTCCACAAGGATCTCAGCTTTTCTTCCGCTCCCTGATAAAAGCAGGGGCAGGTACAGAAGGCCGGCCAGTAAAAGTACTGAGACCAGGATCACAAGATCACCGCGTTTCATGTATTCCTTCATAGATCTTAAGCGTATAGCCGTCCGCGGTCAGATCGAACCGGGAAGAAAGCCCCTGCGTGACCGTCACGGTGCCGTCATCAGACACAAGTACGCCCTCCGCCTGATGCGCTTCCAAAAGACGCAGCCCCCGTTCCTTTCCGGAAAGAAAGACCGCTGTGGATAAAATATCGCTGAGAGCGCCGTCTTCACATACCACGGTCACGGAACGAAGTCCTGTGTCCGCGGGACAGCCGTCTTTCGCGGATAATATATGATGATACCGTTTTCCGCCGGCCGTAAAATATCGTTCATAATCTCCGGACGTAGATACAAAACAGCCGGAAAGCTTCAGGATCCCCAGATAATCCGAAACGCCGCCATCCGGATCCCGGACAGCCACGGTGAACGGCCGTTTTCCCTTCCTGCTTCCGTATAGCAGTACGCTTCCGCCGGCGCTTACCACGGCGCCTCGAAGGTCTGTGCCCTCAAGATATCCGCGGATCCTGTCCAGCACTGCTCCTTTTCCGGACGCGCCAAGGTCCGCGATGGTTCCAGGTCCGAAAGAAACCGTATCCCCGGATATGAGGATGCTGCTTCCGGATATCTGTTCCAGAGCGTCCGCGATCTCTGACGCTTCCGGTACGCGTTCGCTTCCGCTTCCGATATTCCAGAGATCAACGAGCGGACCGCAGGCTGGATCAAAAAGTCCTTCCGTCTCCTCCCGGATCTCAAGATTTTTCTCAAGCAGCGTCATAAACCACTCTTCCGGAGCCAGCGTCTCCCCGCGGTTCAGTTTCGAGATGTCTGAATCCGCGTCGTAGCGCGAGATCGTCTGCTCCGTATCTGAGAACAAAGAGATCACCGGCGTAAGAGATGCTTCCGGATCCTTTCCGCCGTACAATTTGACGGATATCAGGGTATCCATGGCAAAGCCTGAAGATTCCGCCTGCCGCTCCGGCAGGTTCCAGAGAACCGCCGCAAGTACCGCGGCTATGGCTGCAATAAACAGGAGTATCTTCAGGATCCTGCGTTTTCTGTAATCCATAAAAAAGTATATCCCAACCGGGATCAATTTTCAATAGGCGCGTCTTTCGTAAGTGCGCGGTAAAGGACCTCCACATCCTGAAGCACATACGCAGGCTTGACGTCGGATTCTTCCAGATCCTTCAGCGTCGCTTCTCCGGAGAGCACCAGGATCGTATCCACACCTGCGTTCACACCGGAAGCGATATCTGTATACAGCCGGTCTCCGATCAGGACCGTATCTTCACGGCTGTACCCCAGATCCGCGCGGACGATATCCACCATGGTGGGTTCCGGTTTCCCGATGAATTTCGGCGTCCGGCCCGTCGCGTAGCGGATGCTGATGCACATCGAGCCGCAGTCCGGAACAAAGCCGCCGGCAACCGGGCATACATAATCCGGATTCGTCGCGATAAACGGACGTTCCGCCACCCGGAGCATCCGGCAGGTACGCGTCAGTTTTTCAAACGTAAGTTCCGTATCAAAACCCACCAGGACCACATCCGCCGCGGGATCCTCTTCTTCTGTAACTCTCAGTCCCTTGTCTGAAAGGCCTTTGACCAGCGACCGGGTGCCCTGCACATAGATGAGCGCTCCCGGATAATGCTCTTTCAGATACAGCTCAGTGGCATCCACGGAGGTAAAGAAACTGTTCCTGTCCCCGGGGATATGGAGCCTTCGGATCTTCGCCACATAGTCATCCACTGACCTGGAGGAATTATTGGTCAGGAACATGTAGCGTCCGCCCCGTTTTTCGATCTCCTGAAGGAGCTCTACCGTGCCGTCAAATACTCGTTCGTCTTCATAGATCGTTCCGTCCATATCCAGAAGAAACAGCTTTTTTCTTAACAGTCCCGACGCGTCTTTTCCAAAATGATCCCTAAACATTCCTTCCTCCCTGAACAGGGCAAAAGCCCATTAATTCCCAACATAACGGTATTATAGCACAGGTATTCAGAATTTGAAAAGAGATAATACCGGAGGCCATGAAAAATAACTCCGGATCCTGATACAGGATAACATTCATTGACTATCATTATGCACGTTGCTATAATGATTTTACGTTCAGCGCCGGAGAAAGACGGCAGTTCCCTGTCAGGAACCTGCCGCGGCGCCAGGAACAGATCTTACGGAGGTGCAAGCTATGTCAGACACAAGGATCAGAACCGCTCTTGTGACAGGCGCCGACCGCGGGCTCGGATATGAGATCGTGCTTCAGCTCCTGCAAAAAGGTTTTCGTGTGTACGCAGGTAAATTCAATGATGAATAC
Source organism: uncultured Eubacteriales bacterium (assembly GCA_902803485.1). GTDB lineage: Bacteria > Bacillota > Clostridia > Lachnospirales > Lachnospiraceae > UBA1267. The sequence goes on from CADCQD010000172.1 coordinate 9,162, forward strand.
AGCCTGCTGGACGATCTGAAAAAGGATCAGCCGGAACTTGTCCCTATAAAACTCGACGTCAGCATTTATGAAGATATCATTGCTGCGGAAAAGATCATACGCGAAGATTCGGGTTATCTGGATCTTCTGGTTTCCAACGCGGCGTTCATGGGCGGACCCCGGAATGACGCCATCGGCGGCGAGGAGCCCGTGGATTATGATCTTCTCAGATTCAGTTTTAATACCAACTCCGCTCCCGCGCCGGTGCTTACGGACGTATTCCTGCCTCTTCTTCTGAAAAGTGATTTCCGATGCCTTCATTTCACGTCCAGCGAGATCTCCAGCGTCCGGCTGATGAAGCGCACCGGCGGCATGCGGTACGCCATGACAAAGACCGCGTTAAACGTCAGTGTCCGCATGATGTTCAATCAGCTCCGCCCCTTAGGTTTCAGATTCCGCCTGTTCCAGCCCGGCTGGATGAAACGGATGCTTCCGGACGGCACCCTGGACCCCAGGGCCCGGCTGGATCCGAAACAGTCCGCGGAAATGGCTGTCCGCCTGATCCTGGAAGAACGGCCGGATGAAGACCGGCTGGCTCTGGTGGATTATCTGGGCAATGAATTATCATTCTGAGGAGGCACGCTATGAGTAAAGTATATATTTCATCACTGGACCGTGAATTCTCCAGGGAGCTCTCCCGCCTGTTTGAAGACCACGGATATACCGTGACAACAGAACCGGAAGAAGGCCTGGAGTACTTCATTGACGTTACGGACCGCAGGCTCCCTGAAGATCATGCCGCGGTCGGCGGCGGGATCGACCCGAAGGTCCTGGATCAGGCGTACCTGGAAAACGTCTGCAGGCCTCTTGCGGCACTGGAAAAGGCGTTCCCTTCCATGACCGGGAAAAAGCGGATCTGTTTCCTGAGCTCCAGAGACGCTTCCGTAAACTGCTCCGAAAAGATCACAGGCTACGGCTACAGCATGTCGAAAGCAGCGCTTCATAATATCCTGACCATTACGAAGAACACCTGGCTTCCGGAAGGCTATACGTTCCGTCTCTTTGATCCGATGGACGGGACTTACTGCCAGAAAAAAGCCGCGGCATCCGCCTTCAGATATTTCACTCAGGACCGGTATCTGGACGACGATGACCCGGACAGAAATGATGAAAAGAATCTTCTCCTCAGGGACGCTTTAGGAAGAGAGATCCCCTGGTAAAAACAAAAGACGCGAGGTGTGCAATGAAAAAGGCAGTAACATTGAAAGGCAGGACATTCATCAACAGAAACGGCGAGCCCGTCGTATTCAACGGGATCAACGTCGTATGCAAAAGGCCGCAGCTCGGATTTATTTTCCCGATGGGGCCTGTGGACTGGGACAGGATGCTCCGCTGGCAGGTGAACCTGGTCCGGTTCGGTATCAACTGGAGCGGCCTGGAACCTGTTGCCGGCGTTATTGACGAGCATTATCTGGACAGGATCGAACAGGCTGTCAGAGAATACGAGGCCCACGGGATCCCGGTATTTCTGGATATGCACCAGGATCTTTACGGTATCAAGTATTCCAATGGCGCGCCGTACTGGGCATGTCTGGACGGCGGAAAACCGCATGTAAGGAAAGGCGAATGGTATAATTCCTATCATATGAGCGAAGCCGTGCAGGCTGCGGAGGACGCGTTCTGGGCAAATGCTCCGGCTTATGACGGGATCGGCCTGATCGATCATTTTGCCGCGGTATGGCACAGGATCGCGGAACGTTTCGCGGAGGATCCGAACGTCATCGGCTACGATATTATCAATGAGCCGATCCAGGGTTCTCCCTGCAGAGAAGTAGGCAGAACGCTTCTTCAGGCGCTTGCGGACTGGCAGAGCGAAGTACGCGGCAGGAAAGTCACATACGAAGAAGCTTACGAACTGTACTGGAACCAGCCGGAATACCACGCGTGCCTGGTGGATCTGGATCCGGAAAAATGCCTGGAGCTGGAAAACCGCGCGCTGCCTTTGTGCCGCAAGTTCGATACGGAGGTCCTTCAGCCCTTCTATGAGAAAGTGGCCGCAAGGATCCGCGAGGCGGACCAGGAATCTATCCTCTTCCTCTGTAATTCCAATCAGACCAATAACGGCACCGCTTCCTCTCTGAAGCCGGTCATGGTAAACGGCAGGCGGGATCCCCTGCAGGTTTTTGCCTGCCATGCATATGATCTGATCACCGACGCGCCGAACCAGGCCGCTTACCGCCAGGACCGGATCAATGCCATGCTTGAGCAGCACCTTGCGCTGGCGGACCGTTATGACTGGCCGGTGCTCATCGGGGAATGGGGCGCCTTCCCAAGAGAAAGCTTTACCAGTATCAAAAAATACCGGGAGACCCGGCAGTTCCTTTCTGAACGCGGCATCAGCCAGACCTACTGGTGCTACGAATCAGATCCGGCAACGCCGTATTTCCTGGACGAGTACTTTAAATAAGCTGAAAAGTGAAACATCCGGAATCCGGGAGATCCTCTTCTTCCGTATGACGGGAAACGACAAAAATACAATGAAAGGAAGAACAACATGAACGTACTTGTGATCTGTGATGACATCTGGCATCCGGGCGAGGTGATCGTCCGCGGACTGAAACCCCTGGAAAAACTCGGATATGAACTGGATTTTGTGATGGCGGCAAAGGATATCCTCACAAAGACCATGATCTATGATTACGATGTGATCATCAACGCGAAGGGCAACGCCCACAGCCCCGCCAATTCCTCCTCCCCCTGGTTTGAGGATACAGTAACCGCGGTCATGCCGGAGGATTTCAGGGAATACATCGCATCCGGCAGGGGTTTTATTGCTCTCCATTCCGGTAACACCTATCATCCGGAAACAAGGAAAGATATGGTGGACCTGATCGGGAACTCATTCATTAAGCACCCGAAGCAGTGCAGCATCACTGCCAGCGCCTGCAAGGATCATCCCATCATCGCCGGGATCGAACCTTTTACTTTCCGTGACGAACACTATATGATCCAGCTTTACAACGAAGAAGAACTGGACATCTTCATGGAGACCACGTCGGATACGGAAGCCGGCACACAGCCCGCCGGATATACGAAAAACGTCGGTAAAGGACGCCTGGTAGTCCTGACCCCGGGCCATAACTGCGCGGTGCTTCAGCATCCTTCCTACCAGAAGATCCTGGCGAATGCCATCGACTGGGCTGCGGGAAAACTGTGATCCGTAAGCAGAAAGCCGAAAGAAAAACGGCACCGCCGGCTGAATGCCGCTGGTGCCGTTTTTCTTTCGTTCAGGATCCCGTTACAGCGGTTCTGTACGGTCCGGTCCGCCGATGGAGCAGAACTCGACTTCACCGTCTGTCAGAGCCAGAACGCCCAGCTCATTGCCGGTCTCTTCGTTATACAGCGTACGCAGGAACGGATTGTCCGCGAACACCTTGTCCACGATCTCCTGCGGCGCGTCCACAGCCGTCGCGCGGACGCGGACCCAGCTGCCGTTATTCATCGCTACGATACAGATCTTCGGATTCTCGCAGATCTGCTTGTAGACGTTTTTATGCTTGCCTACCGCGGTATAAAGCACGCCGTCATACTCCTGAAGAACGCCGATGGGGCGGATCTCCGGCTGATCTCCCTTCTCTGTCGCAAGGAAGAAGGTTCTCGCTTCTTTAATGTACTTTGTGATCTCTTTCATGATGCACTCCTTTCATTTTACTGCTTTTTCTGTTTATACTCTGTAGGGACTCTTCGGGTCCAGATCAGCTTCCGTAGGTTCTTCCCATGCGCCGACCGCGGAGAAGAGATAATTCTCCCATTTTCCTGCCCAGGTACCGAAAGAACGGCCCACGTCATGCAGTCTTGAAATATCCATGAGAAGCGTCAGGCTGCTTCCCACCCTGCCCTTGGTCAGCGTGAAGTCCTCAATAAAGGAAACAAAGTAGATGTTCTTCTTGATCTTCACATATCTGCAGGGAACGTCATACGGGTTTTTGCTGAAGATCGCGTAGCGTTCCGGTTCTTTTTCCGGATCCGGCAGCGGCGCCCGCATATAGTAGGGGTCATAGTACATATGCGAGATCTGGAAAGTATCCGAATAACGCCAGCGGATCCTGCAGCCTACCAGATCCGCGGTAAAGCTGTGGCGGATCTTCGGTGTGGTCCCGTCCGGTCTGCGGATGGCTCCGAATACAAATTCATTCACCACTTTGTCCGGATACTTTTCATCCACTTCCTGTCTGGAGAACAGCGCGGTTACCAGGCTCTGTTCCAGGTCCATGACCAGCGCAAGGCCAAGTCTCGGATGCATGTTCCGGGGTTCCACATTTACAAAATAGGTATCCTCGTCCACCTTCAGGCAGTCATAATACTCTGTCCTTCCGGGCTTTCCGATGGGGTTCCAGGTCAGTGTTTTGCCGGAATTAAATATCAGGGATCCCTCCATGCCGTTATCCAGCACCAGATCGAAGGCTTTTCCGCCAAGTTCCGTCACGGGAGCGCCGCGGTATTTGGAATTGCCTTCAAATGCCACGTCCTCAAAGACCTTTCCTCCCTCATCATTCTTATCCTGTTTTGGAGCGTCCGTCTTTGCGGCTTTCTGTTCAGAAACGTCCGCGGCATCCTGAGCCGCCGCA
>CADCQD010000173.1 GCA_902803485.1 uncultured Eubacteriales bacterium
ATGAATTGCCGGACCTCCAGCTCGAAAATGACCGGGGAGCTGTTCAGTACCGGTACAGACAGCACCTCTCCTTTTCCGATATCCAGACTGAGGTTCATTTTATCCGGAGAATATCCGCTGGTATTACCCAGATAGTCCGCGATGGGAAGCAGCGCTTCCGTTACGATGTTTGCGGAGAATACCTTGTTTCTGTGAATGTTGTCTTTTGTGGCCTTATCACCGCCGATGCAGCACATGACGCCCATTTCGCCGTCCCAGATATAGCTGAACCAGCAGAACAGGCCGAAATCCGGACTGCCGTCTTCATTACAGGTTCCGTAGAGAAACAGAGACTGCGGACAATAATCGTTGGTGGGTTTCAGACTGACTTTCTTCATTCCTGCCTCCTGTAAGTGTTTAATGATCCTTCCGGTCTGCATCCCGAACGTTCTGAAGCACGCGGAGCAGATAGTTTTCAAATTCTTCGATCTCTTCATCCCGGAAGTCCTGAAAATAGATCCTGGTCATTTCTTCAGATACTTTTCTGTACAGATGCCTGCAGTCCTGCGCCCGGGTATCCAGATAGATCCTGACGACCCGGCGGTCTTCACCGGAACGGACCCGCTTTACCAGGCCCGCGAGTTCCATACGGTCCAGCATGCTTGTCAGAGTACTGCTCGCCAGGCCTGTTGCCTTGCCGATCTCATTCATGGACAGGCCGTCTTTCTGCCAGAGCGCGTCCAGGATCTTTCCCTGGGGTCCGTTGAAAGTTTCAGCGCCGGAATCTGCCAGCAGTTTTTCAAATACACGTCCGCCGATCAGGCGGATCTGAGCGATATAATCACCGCTTCTGGATATTCTCATCTCAGCGCTCCTTTCCATATAGGATATTACTATATAGAAATAAATATGTCAACGGATTCCCGGTAAATTACCTGTCCGGGAATGCGGCAAGTAAAGAAATCGTATTTCCTGATAGCATTGTCCATGCCTGTATGTTATAATCATTTCAGTAATTCAGTAAGAACAGCGGACCGGGGACAGGGCTGCTGATAATGAAAGGGGAATTTTATGAGAATTTCTGATGACATCCTTTATATCGGTGTCAATGACCACAAGATCGATCTGTTTGAAGGACAGTATGTGGTGCCGCTGGGAATGGCGTACAATTCATATCTGATCCTGGATGAAAAGACGGCGGTAATGGACACGGTGGATCGTAATTTCACGCATGAATGGCTGGATAATCTGGCAAATGCCCTGGGTGGAAGGAAGCCGGATTATCTGGTGGTCCAGCATATGGAGCCGGATCACAGCGCGAATATTTCCGCGTTCATGAAGAACTATCCGGAGGCCGTGATCGTGTCTTCCCAGAAGGCCTTTACCATGATGCAGAATTTCTTCGGAACGGATTTTGAGGACCGCAGGATCGTGGTGGGAGAAGGCGATGAACTGCCGCTTGGAAAGCATACGCTGCATTTTGTCACCGCGCCCATGGTCCACTGGCCGGAAGTGCTGATGACTTATGATGACGCGGACAAAGTACTGTTCTCCGCGGATGGCTTCGGCAAGTTCGGCGCAAATGACGTGGAGGATCCGGAAGGCTGGGCCTGCGAGGCGCGCCGGTACTACTTCGGAATCGTCGGTAAATACGGCGCCCAGGTCCAGGCAGTACTGAAGAAAGCCGCGAATCTGGAGATCGGGACCATCTGCCCGCTGCATGGGCCGGTGCTGTCTGAAAATCTGGGATATTACCTGAATCTCTATAACATCTGGTCTTCCTATGGCATCGAGGACGATGGCATAGTGATTGCTTATACGTCTGTGTACGGCAATACGAAGAGAGCTGTGGAGGTTCTGGCGGAGCTTCTGAAGAAAAAAGGATGCCCGAAGGTCGTCGTGACGGATCTTGCCAGGGATGACATGCCGGAGGCCGTGGAGGACGCGTTCCGCTATGGACGCCTGGTACTGGCTACCACGACTTACAACGCGGACATCTTCCCCTTCATGAGGACGTTCATCGAGCATCTGACGGAACGCGGGTACCAGAAGCGGACGGTCGCTTTCATTGAGAACGGTTCCTGGGCGCCTCAGGCCGCGAAGGTCATGAAGGGCATGTTTGAGAAGAGCAAGGATATCAAGTTCGCGGAGAATACGGTACATATCACGTCCGCGCTGAATGACGAAAGCAAAAAGCAGCTGGAAGCGCTGGCGGATGAACTGTGTTCGGATTACGAACAGCGGAACGATGAGACCGCGGTAAAGAATGATATGACCGCGCTCTTCAGGATCGGGTATGGCTTATATGTGGTCACCACCAATGATGGCGCGAAGGACAACGGCTGCATCGTGAATACGGTGACGCAGCTGACGGATACGCCGCTCAGAGTGGCTGTAAATATCAACAAGGCGAACTATTCGCATCATATTGTGCAGAAGACCGGCATTCTGAACGTGAACTGCCTGTCCACGGAAGCTCCTTTCAGCGTGTTTGAAAACTTCGGTTTCCAGAGCGGACGGAATACGGATAAGTTTACCGGATATATGGACGATTGTCCCAGGACGGACAACGGCCTGATCTTCCTTCCGAGATATATCAACGCGGTCATGTCCCTTAAGGTGGTGCAGGAAGTGGATCTCGGCACCCACGGCATGTTCATCTGCGAAGTGACAGAGGCCCGCGTCATGTCCAATGTGGAGACCATGACTTATACCTATTATCAGAAGAATGTGAAGCCGAAGCCGCAGACGGAAGGCAAGAAGGGCTGGGTCTGCAAGGTATGCGGCTACGTCTATGAAGGCGAGGAGCTGCCGGATGATTTTGTCTGCCCGCTCTGCAAACACGGTCCGGCGGATTTTGAGCCGATTTCGTGACGGATACCATCTGATGATAAGAAAGGAGCGCTTGTGAACGTTCAGCTTGAACGGGAAAAACTGTTCCGGAAAAACGAAACCTATGGATTTACAGAACGTGAAGAGGCGCTCCATGCCTTCCTCTCCGGCCATGTGCCGGAGGGGCAGGCGGAGCGCTATGTTTCTGCGCTGGAATTTGTTCTGGGGAGGATCTCCGTACCGGCAGAACCGGAGGGGATCGTGGGACGGATGATCGAGGGCCCGGTGCCTTATGAAATGGAATCCGTACCGGGGAACGGTTTCAGCCATGCGGGGAATCCTTTTATCCCGCGGGACCGCTGCGCAGGTCATCTGAGTCTGGACCTGACGGAACTTCTGATGAAGGGCCTTGACGGGATCGTTTCAGAGATGGAAGCCCGCGCGGAGAATGAAACAAAGAGATCATACGCGGCTCTGGCGCGAAGATCCGCGGAAGCCGTGCGCGCGTTTGCGGAAAGATACTCGGAAAGCGCTAAGCGCGCGGGAAACGGCAGGGCAGCGGCGGCTCTTAGGCAGGTGCCCTACGGGCCTGCGACGGACTTCTTCAGCGCGCTTCAGAGCATCTGGATGGTCGAGTGGATCCTGTCCTGTGTGACCGGAGGCCGGGATTTCGGATACGGACGCCTGGATCTGGCGCTGCTGCCGTTTTATCAGAAAGAACAGGACAAGGATCATTATCAGGTCCTTCTGAGCTTCCTGCTGAAGAATAATGAGATCGGCGGTATGAACTCCGATCTTCTGGATCAGCAGCCGGTACCCTGTACCGGAACGAATATTTACGCAATGCTGGGCGGAAAAGGGGCGGAGGAGGCGCTTTCTCTGGACCTCCTCATTCTGAAAGCCGCCGAGGAAGTGCATCTGATGCAGCCGGTGCTGGCGCTTCGGATCGCGAAGGACAGTCCGGAGGAATGGAAGCTGGCAGCCGCTCACGCAACACAGGTACTGTCCGGACAGGTCAGCTTTTATAATGACGACGCGCTGATCCCGAATCTGCGCGCTTTAGGCTATACGGAAAAGAACGCGCTGAATTATACCATGTCCGGCTGCAACCGGGCGGATTTCCCCGGGCATATGTCCAGCGACATGTATGACAATGCGCCGGCATGCCTTCTTCGCGCCTTCATGGATGAGTCCGTTTCTGATATGGATGGGATCCTTTTAAGATTCCGGGAAGAAATGGTAAAGGAAGCGGGCCGGAAGAAGGGATGCGCGTTTACGGATCCCGGGACGGATCTCCGGTTCTTTTTTGAGTCTCTGTTTATGCGCGGGTGCCCGGAGAGGGTGACGGATCTGGAGAACGGCGGACAGGATCAGTGGACGCTGGTCCATCACCTCTGCGGCCTGGCAACTGCGGGGAATTCCCTTGCGGCCATCCAGAAAGCGGTATTTGAGGATCATATACTGACGCTTCCGGAGTTCCGGGAGCTGGTGCGGGGAAACTTCGCGGCAGATCCTGAACTGCACCTGATGATCAGGAATCGTTATCCGAAATTCGGCAATGATGATGCCTTCGCGGATCACTGGACCCGGGTGGCCTGTGAGATCATGGTGGACGCGGTCCGCAGCTTAAACGGAACAGATGGCAGCGGCCTGATCCATATTCCCGGGCTTTATTCTCTCTGGTTCCACCATCAGTTCGGAAAAGCCCTTGGCGCTACACCGGACGGACGGCTTGCGGGAGAACCTATTTCCGAGAACCAGTCGCCGGTATACGGGACAGACAAGGAAGGCATCGCCGCGCTTCTGACCTCTCTGGGAAGCCTTCCGATGGAAAAGACCGGCTGCGGCGGCCTGAATGTGAAGCTGGAGAAGAAGCTGCCGGAGGAACTGGCGGCAGCGCTGGTACAGACTTATTTTGATATGGGCGGTGTGAATATCGCCATTGACGTGGTGGACCGGGCGACTCTGGAGGACGCTCTGGCGCATCCGGAACGGCACCAGACACTGTGCGTCCGGATCGTGGGTTATTCCGAGATCTTTGTCCGGCTTCCGGAATATATGCAGAAGGAAATTATTGAGCGTACGCCGCTCAGTGCATGAGATTGACATATGAAAGGAACGATCACACGCATACAGCGCTTTTCCACGACCAACGGGCCCGGGCTTCGGACGACGGTCTTTCTGAAGGGCTGTCCGCTTCGCTGCCGATGGTGCCATAATCCGGAGACGCAGAAAAGAAAACGGGAACTTTTGTTCTATGAAGCGCAATGTGTGAAGTGCGGTATCTGTGTCCGGACCTGCCCGAACGGGGCGCACCGGCTGGAAGTGCGTAGGGCAGATGCGGACACGGGTCCCGCCGGGGAAACAGAACGGATCCATTTCCTGGACCGGGAGAAGTGTGTGTTATGCGGCGCCTGCGCGGAGCATTGTCCTGTGGAAGCACTGGAAATGACCGGCATGGAAATCGAGGCGGATGACGTGGCGCTGCGGCTCCTCAGGGACCGGGCTTTTTACAAAAACAGCGGCGGAGGGGTCACATTGTCCGGCGGAGAGCCCCTATTCCAGCTGGACTTTACAAGGGAGATCCTGAAACGCTGCAAGGAAGAGGGGCTGCATACCTGCCTGGATACATCCGGATATGGAATTCCCGAAGAAGAGATCCGGCGCCTGGTCCGGGATGGCATTGTGGACCTGTTTTTATATGATCTTAAGGAAACGAATGAAGAACGGCACCTTGCGGCTACGGGTGTTCCTTTGGCGTCGGTGCTTCGGAATCTGTAAGAAGCAGGGGCTGCGGGCGGCAGGATCCGTCTGCGCTGTCCCATTATTCCTGGAGTAAATGACCGGGAGGAACATCTAAGAAAGATCGGAGAGATCGCGGAAAGCATTCCG
>CADCQD010000174.1 GCA_902803485.1 uncultured Eubacteriales bacterium
AGTGACCCGCATTTCCGATCCGATGTACAACGCCAGCTCTCCGGTAACCGACGGCAAACACATTTATTATATCCAGAACATTGCCGGTGATGTAGTCTGGGAAGGTACCGGTACGATCTTCTGCTACAGCATCAAGAACGATAAATCGAAAAAGGTGCTGGAAGCGAAGGGTTATGATCTTTACATGCTGTTCTTCCTGAACGGAAAGCTGATGGCGGCAGCGGAAAAGGAGTCCAGGTGGCATATCAGCGACATTCCTTCCTTCTATGAGGTGGATCTGGAGAAAGAGAAGCTCCGGCTGTTCGCGGAGGGCGAGTACGAGCCCTTTAATTCCACAGGTTCCGACTGCAGGCTCGGAGGGATCCGGGAATACAAGACTACGGAACAGGCGCTGTTCTTTGTATCGACTGTCAAAAATGACGCCATCATCGTCCGGCTGGATCAGGAAGGCCGGTTCTCGAAGATCGTGGACAGACCCGGTTCCGTAGACGGCTTCGACATCGCGAAGGACGGGCGGATCATGCTGATCGGCATGTATGACATGAAGCTGCAGGAAGTGTACAGCTCGGACATCGGCGGCGGAAAGCCGGATAAGACCAGCAGCTTTAACGACGCGGTGCTGGACGGCGTATATGTGGCGAAGCCCAGGAAGATCACCATCCAGTCGGAGGCGTGGGACATTGACGGATGGGTGCTGCTTCCGAAGGATTACGATCCGAACCGGAAATATCCGGCGATCCTGGATATCCACGGCGGACCCCGGACCGTGTACGGAGAGATCTTCTACCACGAAATGCAGGTCTGGGCGAACATGGGCTACTTCGTCTTTTTCTGCAATCCTGTGGGCGGTTCCGGCAGAGGCCTTACCTTTGCGGACATCACAGCCAGATACGGCACCATCGATTATAAGAACATCATGGATTTCACTGATACGATCCTGGACGCGTATCCGCAGATCGACCCCGCCCGTGTGGGCTGCACCGGCGGCTCTTACGGCGGCTTCATGAGCAACTGGATCCTGGGACATACGGACCGGTTCGCGTGCATCGCGACCCAGCGGTCCATTTCCAACTGGATCAGTTTCTACGGAGTCTCGGACATCGGCTATTTCTTTGTAAAGAACCAGCTGGGCCATGATATTTATTCAGACGAAGGGCTGAAGTCCCTGTGGGACCAGTCGCCGCTGAAATATATCAATGACATGAAGACCCCCACGCTCTTTATTCATTCCAACGAGGACTACCGCTGTCCGATGGAACAGGGCATGCAGCTCTTCACCGCGCTGAAGGAGAAGGGCGTGCCCGCGCGGTTTGTGTATTTCAAGGGAGAAAACCATGAGCTTTCCCGTTCCGGAAAGCCGATGCACAGGAAAAAACGTCTCCAGGAGATCACGGACTGGATGGAAAAGTATTGTAATGCCGAAGAAAATAAAGTGACAAAAACGAAGGAGGCAAAGAATGAGAAGCATTAAGTTTGGTAAAACAGGACGGGACGTCCCGGTCATCGCGCTTGGCCTGATGCGTCTGAACGGGCTGGACGACGCCGCTGCAGGAAAGTACATCCGGAAAGCCATGGAGCTGGGTGTTACATTCTTCGACCATGCGGACATCTATGGCGGCGGCAGCTGCGAAGAGATCTTCGGCCGGACCGCGAACTTCACGGCAGAAGAGCGTGAGCAGGTCTTCATTCAGTCCAAATGCGCCATCGTCCCCGGAAAAATGTTTGACTTTTCCAAAAAGCACATCATTGAATCCGTAGACGGCAGCCTGAAGCGGCTTCAGACCGAATATCTGGACGCGCTGCTCCTGCACCGCCCGGACGCCCTGGCAGAACCGGAAGAAGTGGCAGAAGCCTTTGACGAGCTGGAATCCGCCGGCAAAGTCCGGTATTTCGGCGTATCCAACGAGCGCCCCTACCAGATCGAGCTCCTGAAAACCTGCGTAAAACAGGACATTCAGGCAAACCAGCTGCAGTTCAGCATCCCGGCCGCGAATATGGTAGCCAGCGGCATCGAAGCGAACATGGACACCCCCGGCTCCTTTGATCACGACGGCGACGTACTGAATTACAGCCGGATCAATCATATCACCATCCAGGCCTGGTCACCCTTCCAGCGCCCGAACTGGGCCGGTCCCTTCATCGGCAGCGACGCCTGCCCGGAGCTGAACGCAGCCCTCACAGAGATCGCAGGAAACTACGGCGTCTCCGAAACCACCATCGCGGCAGCATGGATCCTCAGACATCCCGCAAAGATGCAGCTCATCGCAGGCACCATGAACGAGAAGCATCTCGCGGAGATCTGCCAGGC
>CADCQD010000175.1 GCA_902803485.1 uncultured Eubacteriales bacterium
ATGTCATCCCAGTTTTTGCATGCATTATCGTACCCGGTTTCAACACCGGTAATTTTCACCGGAAGAATGTCCCCGATGACTGCGGAGATCTTCTGATACCGCTGCCTTGTCAGCTTCTCGTTATATGTCAGTACCTGGTTATGGAGCCTGTCAATGTCCTCGTCGGTTTCGATCTGATTCACATAATGATGGGACTTGATGGCGGTATCTACACCGGGGCGGGTCTCCAGCGTGTTCTCTACGATACCGATCCCGATCCCGGTGGTCTCTATCACTTTCTTCACCGCGTAAAACGGCCTTACCACCATATCCGCCTGAATGTATTTCCACTTGTACAGCTCACGCCGGAAAAAGATCTCTGCCTCCAGATAATCCGCGTCTGTGCACACAGTCCTCAGCTGGCCGTCGACGTCCAGTTCATGCCAGGGAAGTTCATCCAATAGTACCACCGGGCGCATCAGCACTTTATCATTGACAGCTCTGTGCAGTATGATCCTTTTTTGATTCACCGGATCATTCGCGATTTCCGCATAACGGCCGGCAAGTTCCCTGAGAACAAGCATCTCATTATCCATCTGATTTTCTCCTCATGTCAGTCATTTATGAAATACCGGCTCTTCTCCCGGCTGAAGGATGATTTCTCCAGATCCCATAAACTTATCCGCGATCTGTATCAGTAGTTCGTTTTCCGGAGCATGATGCCGCCGTCCGCGAGGACAGTCGCGCCGGTCATATACTCGAACGCATCCGTCACCATACAGGCTACGGTATCCCCCACTTCTTCAGGAAGCGCCTGATGCCCGAGGGGAATATCCAGCGGGACCCGCTCATTGGTGTGGGGGCTTCCCAGGTCCGTATTGACGGCGCCCGGCGCGAAACTGTTGACCCGTACGCCGTAGCGTCCCAGGTCGGATGCCATACACCGGACGATTCCTTCCAGCGCACATTTGATTCCGGTATAGAGCGCCTGGGAAGGCAGGGGATAAAAAGCGTTCACAGAGGTCACCACCACGATATTGCCTCTCCCGGCTTCCTTCATTGCCTTTCCGGCCCGCCGGAGGCCGTACATGACGCCTTTCAGATCCGTATCGATCAGCTTTTCCATTTCTTCATCCGTGGTGTCGATGATATGCTTGAATACCGTGGTGCCTGCATTGGCAATGAAAATGTCCGGCGCGCCATGCTTCCTGATGTAATCATCAAAAAACTCCTCTGATTTCTCAGGATCAGACACGTCGAATTTCCAGGTGTCGCACTTCCCGCCGAATGCCAGGATCTCCCGTTCCGTTTCCCGGATCTTCTCCTCGTTTCTTCCGAGGACCGCCACCTCCGCGCCGAACCTGGCCAGTGACTTTGCTATGGCCGCGCCGATCCCGCCGCTGGCCCCGGTTACGATCGCTTTCTTCCCATCTAAGGATAATCTTTTCGCAAGATATGCAATATCCATTATGTTTGCCTTCCTATGTCATTTTTCTTGAAAATCTGTTTAATCAGAAAAATCTGTGCTGAAATTCACCTGGCCGCACCCGTTAAACGCCGCGAAGCGTTTCAGTGTTCGTTCCATTGCTCCCTTCAGCTTTTTCGTCTGCCGGACACCCGGTTCCCACCAGAGGCCGTTCACACGGAGCACGCCGGCCTTCCGGTCCGCGGTGCAGTCGATCCGTCCGGCGAAAACTTCACCGTAAAGGACCGGCAGCGTATAATGCCCGTATTTCCGTTTTTCTTTCGGTGTGTAGATCTCCCAGGAGTACTGGAAATCCCACAGAGCCTGGATCATAGCCTTGTCCCAAAGCATCGGATCCAGCGGCGCCAGGAATTCCATCCGGGGCTTCAGGTCAATACTTCCTTCGAGTACCGCCTGCAGCAGTTCCTCATCCTCTTTCAGCAGGCAGAATTCCGGCTTGATTCCTTCCACCTGTACCCGAAGGATCATTCCGGCGGCTTCCAGGCGGTCCAGCAGCTGCCTGCGCCGCTCCGCATTGATATCCAGCCCGAGAAACGCGGTCGAATTCTTATTCCAGAGGAGTCCCGCCGCTCCGATCCTGCGTTTTATCCGCCAGGCCAGCAGTTCCTCATCGTCTTTACACGGATTCTCCGCATTCAGCAGGTCTGAAGGCAGATAGCGTTCTGCCAGGTCGTAAAACTTCCTGCTGCCCTTTTTATGATGGATCAACAATACGCCGTCCGTATAAAGCTGTTCCAGTACCGAGCGGGCCGCCGGAGAATTCTTCTGCCAGTTTCCGCTCCAGTGCATAGTGGAATGCCAGAAGATCTCGCCTTCAATGGGAAGCGTATCACTGGAAACCGGTCCATTCTCCCGGATATAGGAAACCGCCCGCTCCTCCAGTTCCGAAAGCCCTTCAAACCGCGCGCCCTGCGCCCGGCTTCGTTCCCGGTAGCCTGAAAAATAGGGCCAGTCCTCCGCCGGCCAGATGGACAACTCCTTATCCGCGTAGTCCACCAGCTTGCGGTCTTTGTACAGAAGGTCCTGCAGCATGGTTTTCCTGAACCCTTTTACCCGGGACTGCAGCGTCAGCTCCGCGTTCTTTCCGCATACGTCCACCGGATCGAACTGAATACATCCCGCCTGCCGGATGAAGGCATACGCGCCATCCTTCCCTGTAAACCGATGGGTCCCCAGAAGGCCCTGCTTCGCCAGGATAAACTGCCGCGCCCGGGTTCTTGTCAATTGTTCCATTTTTCTTCCTTTACAATTCCCGGATCCGGATATTGCGGAACCTGGTGGCGGCATTCTTTCCCCAGCGGGCTTCGCCCATCCGGTCATTGTCATGCACTTCCAGAGAAATGTGCCCCCGGGTCCCCAGCCGGTCCGCGGCTTCCCGGTTAAAATGCGCGGCGTCCACAGTTTCCATGTCAATGGCCGCGATCTTCACCCCATTAATATATGTCGTGATCTTCGGATAGCGTCCTTCGCAAACCACCCGGAACTCGTTCCAGTCCTGCCATTTCCAGACCTTCATGAATTCCTCTCCTGTGATCTTATAGGAAAGCATGGCAGGTTTATCCGGAGTGATGGGCTCCAGCGTCGTCGCAGGATCCTCGATCTTGATGGCGATGGCATTGCCGTCCTCATCAAGATCCGCGTCCACGTTCCAGTTGATGGCATGGAAGCCGCCGATGGCATTTCCGTAAAATCCGCCGATACTGCCGGATTTTCTGTGATCCAGCAGGATCTGGTAGCCACAGGTCCCGGTCTCATCCGCCCGGATATAAACGCCGGTATCCGCCGGCCAGTCCGGCTTCGCCTCATAGATCAGTTCAAAATTCTCAAAGGTTTCCTCACTCACCAGGTACGACCCCAGTCCGCAGCCCGGCGGGTCCTGCCGGCCCTCCAGAACGCCGTCCCTGATGGTCCATTGACCTTTGTGCGCCCAGGCATTCTCATACTCAGGCGTCCCTTCTTTATAACGCAGGATCCCCCTGGGGTAGATCTTCCAGCCTTCCAGGCTGTTGTCCTTCAGCAGCGGTCTAAACTCACTCATCTGATGCCTCCTTGTCCCGCCTGATTCTGTACGGCAATCCAATCACCCCTTGACGACTCCTGGTTCCGCCTGATTTCACGCAGTAATTCTTCTGCGCCTCCAGACGGCTTTCTCGCAGTTCTCATGTAATGCCGCATAAATCCTCATGTAGTGCTGCGTTCAGCGTTCGTGTAATGCTTGCTTTCAGTTCGCATACAACACTGCTTTCGACTCTTGTGTAATGCCTCTTTCAGCTCGCATGCAATGCCACTTTCGACTCTTATGTAATACTGCTTTCGGCTTTTATACAATGCCGCTTTTCACGATGTTCGTATGCTCAGATCAGACTCAGGTCCACCGGTTCTTCGCCCTCATCCAGCTTCCATGCCCTGTCATAGACCATCCGCGCATTACCATAGTTCATGCCTGCGCGTTCATTGCCGAGGAACCCCTGCATGGTGGGCGTATCCTGCCCGGTCAATACCATCTTGCAGATATGGATCAGATCCTCCGGCACCGAATCCGGCTGCGCGAAGCAATTCGGAGATCCCGCGTAGCCCACATGGCCGTTCCAGTTCTGGTCATACTGATCTCTCAGCGCCCTGATCCGGAGGAAGCCCTTCAAAGCAGTATTGACACTGGTACCGAAAACCAGGGTATTGACATTAGCGCAGTCGCCGGAGAACAGGATCCGGGTCCGGTCATCCAGAAGCACCAGACCGCCCTTCGTATGCCCGGGGATCAGATACACCGTCAGCTTCCTTCCGCCAAGGTCAAACACATGACCCTCTTCGATGTCCAGAAACTCCGGGAATTCCGTGAATTCTCTTACCATATCGCGGCTGTAGTCATAAGCTTCATACCCGCCCATCTTCCCCAGCTGGTCGCAGTAATCCCTGAGTCTGTCAAAGCTCAGATTTCTTGCCATCTCCCAGTCGTCATGATGAAGATATACACGTGAGAAACAGCCCAGACCGCCCACATGATCCAGATGTCCGTGGGTCAGAACGACGTCATAAGGCTTGTCTGTCAATTTTTCCATCATCGCCGCAAGATCCGTCAGTCCGCAGCCGGTGTCGATCAGAAGCGCCCGTTCCGTTCCAATCACCACATACATGGCGGACAGCCCGTATTCATTTACTGCATAGGTGTTCTTCGCGATCTCGCTGATAAAAGGTCCTTTCATTGCCATTTGCCATCCTCCTTTATTTCATATGAAATATGTTTTCGTACCTTTTACTTCACATGGTAGCGTACCTGCAGAAGGCGGTCAAGCGGTTCCTCCGAATATTTTAAACCGGCTCCGAACGGCCGCAGGAGATGCAATATTCCGGCTGCCGCTTGACATTTCCTGTCCGATTCGCCAGAATAGTAATAAAGTCAATACAAAGGTATGTATGTACGACTTGATAAAGAAGGGTTATCTCGGAAACCCGGACCAGCTCGCGTCTGTCCGGCTCGTGACTGTCGCGGAGGGCCCGGCAAAGGGTGCCGATGTGATCGAGGTCCGGACAGCCGGCGGCCTTGCGCTGGACGTCCTGCCGGATACGGGACTGGACCTCGGCCAGTGCAGCTATAAGGGCGTGAACATGTCCTGGATGAGCAAAAACGGGTACGACAGCCCGGCAGTGATCGGGCATTACGAAAACGAATATAATAATCATTTCCCCGG
>CADCQD010000176.1 GCA_902803485.1 uncultured Eubacteriales bacterium
CTCTTCATCATGCTCCACCACGATCACGGAATTTCCCAGGTCTCTGAGCTCTTTCAGCGTCGTCAGCAGCTTGTGATTATCTCTCTGGTGAAGGCCGATGCTCGGTTCATCCAGGATATACGCCACCCCCACAAGGCCGGACCCGATCTGCGTCGCCAGGCGGATCCGCTGGGCTTCACCGCCGGATAAAGACGCAGTAGCCCGGGTCAGCGTCAGATAATCCAGCCCCACGTCATTCAGGAATTTCAGACGGGACCGGACCTCCTTCAGGATCTCCGCGCCGATCTTCCGCTGCGTTTCCGAAAGCTCCAGCTGATCGATTACAGGAAGCATGGTGCGGACCGGAAGATCCGTCAGATCATAGATGTTATATTTGTCTACAGTAACCGCCAGCGCGCTCTTTTTCAGCCTTTTTCCGCCGCATTCCGTACACGGTGAGATCCTCATAAACGTCTCGTACTCCGCCTTCGCGGTATCAGAAAAGGTCTCACGATAGCGCTGTTCAATGTTTTTCATCAGGCCTTCGAAGGTGATCTGATACTCTCCCCTGCCGTTTCTGCTCTTATAATGGATCTTAAACACTTCAGGAGACCCGTAAAGCAGAATGTTCCTGATATTTTCCGGATATTCATCAAAAGGTGTATCCAGGCTGAAACCAAAGGTCTCCGCCAGGCCCACCAGTGTCGCGTTCGACCAGGAACCGGGCTGATTGCAGGACTGCCAGCCGGGCACGGCGATGGCGCCTTCATTGATGGACTTGTGCATATCCGGGATCATCAGTTCCGGGTCGAATTCCATTTTATAACCGAGACCTGCGCAGACAGGGCAGGCGCCGAAGGGATTGTTAAAGGAAAAGCTTCTGGGTTCGATCTCGTCAATAGAGACTTCGCAGTACGGGCAGGCAAAATTCTGAGAGAAGGTCATCACCCGGTTTTCTTCCGTAAGTTCCACCTCCGCCAGCCCTTCCGCAAGCTCCAGCACCGTCTCCAGAGATCCCGCAAGCCTGGACTCGATTCCCGGCCGTACGATCAGCCGGTCCACTACGATCTCGATGTTATGTTTGATATTCTTATCCAGTGTGATATCTTCAGACAGCTCATACGCGCTGCCGTCCACCCGTACACGGACATAGCCGCTCTTCTTCGCCTGTTCCAGCACTTTTTCATGGCGGCCCTTTTTCCCGCGCACCACCGGAGCCAGCAGCTGCACCCGGGTCCGTTCCGGAAGCTTCATCACGCTGTCGACCATCTGGTCGATGGACTGGCGGTGGATCTCCCTTCCGCATTTCGGGCAATGGGGGATACCGATCCTGGCGTACAGAAGACGCAGATAGTCATAGATCTCTGTCACTGTGCCCACCGTGGACCTGGGATTCCGGTTCGTGGATTTCTGGTCGATGGAGATGGCCGGCGGCAGCCCTTCAATGGACTGGACACTGGGTTTTTCCATCTGTCCCAGGAACTGGCGGGCATAGGAAGAAAGCGACTCCATGTAGCGCCGCTGTCCTTCCGCGTAGATCGTATCAAATGCCAGAGAGGACTTTCCGGAACCGGAGAGTCCCGTCAGGACCACCAGTTCATCCCTCGGAATGTCCAGGTCGATGTTCTTTAAGTTATGCTCGCGGGCGCCGCGGATCCTGATAAACTTATTATTTGCCATAATTTTCCTTGCTTTATCGTGCTCACTTTCCGTTCAGGTGCTGCGAAAGCTCCCGGAGCTGTTCCCTGAGTTCAATGGCTGCCTCAAAGTTCAGATCCGCCGCTGCCTTCCGCATTTCCTTTTCCACCTTGGAGATCAGCGCCTTCAGCTCTTTTTCCGACATGGACTCCGGATCCTTCTGGAGCTTATCTCCAGCGGAAGCCGCAGCCTTGCTGATACTGATCAGATCTCTTACGGCCTTTTTGATCGTAGTGGGCGTAATGTGGTTCTCTTCATTATATTTCATCTGGATCGCGCGTCTGCGTTCCGTTTCCTCAATGGCACGCTTCATCGAATCCGTCATCATATCCGCATACATCACCACATGGCCATCGGCATTCCGGGCCGTTCTGCCGATGGTCTGGATGAGGGACGTCTCCGAGCGGAGGAAGCCTTCCTTGTCCGCGTCCAGGACCGCGACCAGCGCGATCTCCGGAATGTCCAGTCCCTCCCGAAGGAGGTTGATCCCTACCAGAACGTCAAATACGTCCAGGCGCATATCCCGGATGATCTGCGCGCGTTCCAGGGTATCGATATCCGAATGAAGATAGCGGACCCGGATCCCCGCGTCTCTGAGGTAATCCGTCAGATCCTCGGCCATCTTCTTTGTCAGAGTGGTCACCAGGACCTTGTTTCCCTGGGCTTTGGTCTTCCGGATCTCCGAGATCAGGTCATCGATCTGCCCCTTCACCGGACGCACTTCTACCGGAGGATCCAGAAGGCCTGTGGGCCGGATCACCTGCTCCGCCCGCAGCATCTCATGCTGTTCTTCATAAACGCTTGGGGTGGCGGATACAAAGAGCATCTGATCGATCTTGGTCTCAAACTCCATAAAACTCAGCGGCCGGTTATCCATCGCGGAGGGAAGCCGGAATCCGTAATCGATCAGGGTCTGCTTCCGGTTCAGGTTGCCGTTATACATGGCCTGCAGCTGCGGGATCGTCATATGGCTTTCATCCACGATGATCAGGAATTCCTTCGGGAAATAATCGATCAGCGTATACGGAGGACTTCCCGCCGGCAGTCCTGTCAGATAACGGGTATAGTTTTCAATACCGGAACAAAAGCCGGTCTCCCGCATCATTTCGATGTCAAAAGTGGTGCGCTCGCTGAGCCGCTGCGCTTCCACCAGCTTATCTTCATGCCTGAAGTACAGTACCCGCTCCTTCAGGTCCTTTTCGATCTCCTTCGTGGCGTTCATCATCTTTTCATGCGCCACCACATAGTTGGACGTCGGGAAAAAGGCGGCGTGTTCCAGGATCGCGAGCACCTGGCCGGTGAGGGGGTCAAAGCTGGAGATCCGGTCGATCTCATCTCCGAAAAACTCCACACGCACCGCCCGGTCGCCGGATTCCGCCGGGAAGATCTCCAGCACGTCGCCGCGGACGCGGAACGTTCCCCGTTTAAACTCCATCTGGGCGCGGTCATACTGATTCCGCACCAGTTCATGGATCACCTCGTCCCGGTCTTTCTGCATGCCCGGGCGAAGGGATACCACCATGCTTTTATAAGCGATGGGGCTCCCCAGGCCATAAATGCAGGACACGGAAGCAACAATGATCACGTCTTCCCGTTCCGCCAGCGCCATGGTGGCGGAAAGCCGGAGCTTATCGATCTCGTCATTGATATCCGCGTCTTTTTCTATATAAGTGTCTGAGGACGGAATATAGGCCTCAGGCTGATAATAATCATAGTAAGATACAAAATACTCCACCGCGTTTTCCGGGAAGTATTCCTTCATTTCACTGTACAGCTGTCCTGCCAGCGTTTTATTGTGCGAAATGATCAGGGTCGGCTTCTTGAGCGCCGTGATGATATTCGCCATCGTGAAGGTCTTTCCGGAACCGGTCACGCCCAGAAGCGTTTCAAACTGGTTTCCCTGCCTGAATCCTTCCGCCAGTGCCTGAATGGCTTCCGGCTGGTCGCCCATTGGCTTGTAAGGCGCGTGTAGCTTAAACTCTGCCATAACTGTTTACCTTAAAAGAGCGGGGCTCCGGGGAGCCCCGCATTCATCACACTTCATGCTGTACGGATCCATCCGTACAAAATGAGGAACCTCTTATTCTGTGATCTTCTCCAGCAGGATCTCGATCGCCTTATTGAGCTGCTCATCCACTTCGCTCTCAGGATCCGCTTCGATCACCACGTCCGGTTCCACGCCTTCCCCGTGAATGCATATGCCGCTGGGAAGAAAATACCGGGAGGAAGTCACCTTCAGCGCGGAGCCGTCTCCCAATGCCAGGATCACCTGTACGATTCCCTTGCCTAAGGTCTTCGTACCTACGATGGTGGCGGCGCCGTATTCCTTCATTACACCGGTAAAGATCTCTGACGCGCTGGCGGAATATCCGTTTACCAGGACCACAGCAGGAACATCGAGGGAAGCCGACGCGCCGGAACGGTAGTATTCCCGGTTCCCGTCCCGGTCTTCCGTATACGTCAGGACTCCGGCAGGAAGAAGGTCATCCAGGATATCCGTTACCGAATTCAGCAGTCCGCCGCCGTTATCCCTGATGTCCACGATCAGCGCCTGCATGCCCTGTTCCTTCAGGCTGCGGTACGCCTTCATAAACTGATCATAGGTCACTTCGTCAAAGGACGTCATGGTGATCTTCCCGATATGATCATCCAGCATTTCAGAAGTGATCGTTTCTATCTCCAGTTCCGCCCGCTCCACGGTCATGTCAATGTACTCGCCGGTGGACGGCCGGTAGATCTGAATATCCACCGTGGTTCCCGCGTCGCCCTTGATCTTTGAAACGACCAGGGAAAGATCCTGTCCGGTAACTTCTTCTCCGCTCACCTTATAAATGATGTCATCCGTACGAATACCCGCGGTATATCCGGGTCCGTCCAGATACGGCCGGACGACTGTAATAAACCCGTTGGGGTTCTGCTGCACGACCACGCCGATCCCGCTGTATTTGCCGGAAGTCGACTCCATCAGGTCCTTATATTCCTCCGGAGAATAATACACGGTATAGGGATCTCCCAGAGAATCCACATATCCCTTCAGAATGCCGGTCTCAAAATCCGCCTCCGACTGGTCAAACAGGAAATACATATCGATCCTGGCCTTGATGGCTTCCAGCTTCTGCTCAAGCTCCGGGCTGATGACCTTGCCGTAAAAACCGATGATGCCGGAGGACGCGGTCTTCCCCATATCCTCCATGGCGTCCATCGTCACACTGAACCGGGCGGAAAAGAACCAGATCACGAAGATCACGACAGCGACCTTTACGATCCCCATCACACCCAGCACAGAAAGCAGCAGCACGTCCCGGACTCCCCGGGCGGAAGCTTCCTTCTGCCTGTACGCTCCGGAACCATATCCGGGCAGGGCTTCCGGTTTCGGCGCCTCCTGATTCTTATCAGTATCCGAAAGATCCACGATCTCCGTATTTTCCAGGAGTTCAATTACATTTTTTGTTTCATTTACATTATTACTATTCTCTGCCATGTATTCCTTTTCAGTCGACTCTGCCGATCTTTTCCATGTAATGCATATACTGTACGACCATCAGCGCGATCTTAAATGTGATCGCGTCATCAAATACCCGGAGATCCAGGCCGGTGTTCTTCTGGATCTTATCCAGACGGTATACCAGCGTGTTTCTGTGGATATACAGCTGACGGGAGGTTTCCGAAACATTCAGCGAGTTCTCAAAAAACTGGTTGATGGTGGTCAGGGTCTCCTCGTCAAAGGTCTCCGGTGATTTGTCTTTAAAGATCTCCTCAATGAACATCTTGCACATCGGAAGCGGCAGCTGGTAGATCAGCCGGCCGATGCCGAGGCTGGCATAGGAGATGATGTTCTGATCAGAACTGAAGATCTTTCCGACGCTCATGGCAAGCTTTGCTTCTTTATAGGAATTTGATACCTTCCGGATCTCGGAAGCCACGTTGCCGTAGGAAACACGTACCTGGATCATGACTTCGGTATTCATCATATCCGCGATGGTTCCCGCGATCTGCTTCAGCTCCTGCTCATCCTCCGCGTTCTTCAGCTCCTTGACCAGCACGATATTGCTTTCATCAATGGCCGCCACGAAATCATTTTCATTCTCCGCGAACATCGAGCGGATGGTTTCCAGGACGCCTTCATTATCGCGGCTCCGGGTCTCGATCAGGAACGCGACCCGGGGTTTTCTGGGATTGATATTCAGCTTTTTCGCGCGGTTGTAGATGTCCACCGGAAGAAGGTTATCCATCAGAAGATTCTTGATGAAATTGTCCTTATCCTGCCGTTCCTGGTGTGTCTCGATCAGCTGTTCCAGCTGGATCACCGTAAGTTTTCCGACCATCTCGGCTGAAGGGCGCTTTTCACAGGAAAGCACATACTCCACAGTGTCATTGTCGAACACATTAAAATACAGCCGGTCCTGATATTCCTGCACGCCGGGCTCATCCGAAAGCCGGTTCTGAAGAAGCTTCATCTCATCCGATTTCCTGATGAAGTCTGCCGTGATCACCGTAGCGTCATGTCTGTAAATTGTAAAATCCAGATTAGATGCTTCCCGCACCTTGATCAGTGTTTCCTTCAGGATCTGATTCGATACCATCTTTTTCTCCCATCCTTATCAATCAAATAAATGTCAGCAAACTACACCTAATACAGTTATTATACATGAAACTGCACAAAAAGAAAAGGGGAGATGTATGATTTTTCATACATCTCCCCTCCGGATCTCATTGATTCAGGATCAGTTCAGAACTGCTTCCTCTGTATCCTTGTCAAAGACATGGATATGATCCATATTGATAGCCATAGTAACTTCAGAATTTGTTCTGGCGGTCGTGGACGGATCCACACGAGCGGTGATATTCTGATCACCAAGGTCGAAGTACAGGAATACTTCAGCACCCAGAAGCTCGTAAACACGTACGATGGAATTCAGGCAGTTCGGAGTGCCCTTCGGAGCCTCGGAGAGGTCTTCCGGACGGAAGCCGAAGCAGACTTCCTTGCCGACATAGCC
>CADCQD010000177.1 GCA_902803485.1 uncultured Eubacteriales bacterium
AAAAATCACCGCGGATCTCTTCAAAAACATGCTGCTGCGACCCGGTCAGCCGGAAAGGCAGCCGTTCGATCAGCGCGTCCGTTTCCTCCGCCGGAGGGATCACAAAATGATTCGGTTCCTTTTCAGCGGCCTCTTTCATCCGGCGTACGTTTACAATGAACCGGTAGAATTCCTCAAATACCAGGCGTTTCCTTGCCGGAAGCAGTTCCTCCCTGGAACCCGGAAAGTGAATGACGCGGACGGCTTCCTGAAGAGGCATCAGGCCGTAATCCTGAAGCAGCGCCGCATCCAGGGTCTCCGGGATCTCCACACCCTGCTCCAGCACTGTTCTGACCGCTCCGGACACCGCCTTTCCCGTAAGTCCGGCAGTCAGCGGATATACCGGCTGAAGCGTCTTTTCCTTTTCCTCATAATCTGTCAGGCGGAAGATCTGCGGGTGTTCCATCCTGCGGCCCGCGCCGAAGCCCCGGATCCTCCCGCGGAAGACGTACCGGCTGCCCGGCTTCAGGCTGTTTCTCAGATACGGCATGTTGAACCAGGTAAGACGGAGCGACGCTCCGGTCTCATCCCGGATGACGGCCTCCGTGATCTGGAGATTTTTTACGTGGCGGGCGGAGGGCACCGCGGCGATCACCCCGGAAACCGAGGCGAAATCGCGCCTTGCGGCATCCCGTACGGACACCGGCGCGTCAAAGGTCTCATACGACCTGGGGAAATAGAAAAGAAGGTCTCCTGTGGTGCGGATGCCCAGCTTTTCATAATATAAAGCGGTCTTTTCGCCGATTCCTCTGATCGTTCTGATGCTGTCTTCCGCAGTCACTTTTCCCCCAGCTCTCCAAAATCATATGACGCGCTCCGGACCGGCCGCTTTAGGAAACGCTCTTCTGCGTTTCCCGTCACCGGACCCTGAAAAGCGCGTCATCATCCATTATTCAACAGAAATGATATAATAATATACCGGCTGTCCGCCGTAGTGCAGCTCGACCTCCGCGTCGCCGCATTCTTTTTCCAGCATCGCGGCAAGCGCTTCCGCGTCTTCAGGCGCCACGTCCTCACCATAATAAATGGTGATCACGCTGCTGTCTTCATCCGTGTTTTTCCTGACGGCCTCCAGGACGGTTTCCATAAGGTCCGGACCGTTCGCGCAGATGGCGGATCCGGATAACGCCATATAATCGTCCTTATGCACTTCCACGCCGTTGAGGACAGTGTCCCGTATCGCGTACGTAACTTCGATCGTCTTCACCGCGCCGAGTTCGTTCTTCATTTCCTCCAGATTGTCCTCCGGGGAAAGATCCGGAATATACGCCATCATGCAGAAAATGCCCTCCGGAACCGTGCACGAGGGAACCACCAGGATCTTCCGGTCTTCCACCATGTGCGCAGCCTGCGAAGCCGCGAGAATAATGTTTTTATTATTCGGAAGCACAAAAACCGTATCCGCGTTCACGTTTTTTACCGCGGATATGATGTTTTCAGTGCTCGGGTTCATGGTCTGCCCGCCGTTGATCACCTGGTCCGCGCCCAGGTCCTCAAAAATGCCTGCCAGTCCTTCGCCCGCGCAGACCGCGACGAAACCCACGTCCTTTTTCGGCTGCTGCACGGCCTCCGTCTGCCCGGCGGCTTCCGGCTTCCGGCCGGCGGAGGTATCCATATTCTTAAACAGCCGTTCCTCATGCTCCAGACGCATATTATCGATCTTGATCGAGGAAAGCGAGCCGTAGCCAAGAGCGCGCTGGATCGCGAGACCCGGGTCGTTCGTATGCACGTGGACTTTGACCACGCCGTCATCAGCAACAAGTACCAGAGAGTCTCCCAGAGATTCCAGATACTGCCTGAAATCCGCTTCGTCCGCGTCCGTAAATTCCGGCGCGTCCACGATAAACTCTGTACAATAACCGAACCGGATATCCGAAGTTTCAAGATTTGAGGTATCCACATGAATACTTTCGTTACCGGCATGATCCCCGGCGCCGACCACGGGAAGCGTACCGATATTGACGGACTTCCCCTGAAGGATATCCAGGCATTCATGCATGATGACCATCAGGCCCTGTCCGCCGGAGTCCACCACGCCTGCCTGCTTCAGTACCGGAAGCAGCTCCGGCGTGTGCATAAGCGCTTCGTCCCCGGTACGTACGACTTCGGAAGCAAAATGAAGAACGTCATCCGTATCCTTCAGTTCTTCCGCTTTTAAAGCCATTTCCTTCGCGACTGTAAGAATGGTGCCTTCCTTCGGCATCATGACCGCCTTGAAGGCGCTTTCCGTCGCGCGCTGGAAAGCTTCCGCAAGATCCGGTACCGTAATGATCTCCAGCTCGCGCACAGTCTTTGTGAATCCTCTGAGAAGCTGCGAAAGGATCACGCCGGAATTACCGCGGGCTCCCCGGAGCGATCCGGAAGAGATCGCTTTGCAGAGCGTCTCCATATCATCATCCGTACTCTCCTGCACTTCCCGCGCCGCTGACATGATCGTCATCGTCATGTTGGTTCCCGTATCGCCGTCCGGCACAGGGAACACATTCAGTTCATTGATCCATTCCTTCTTTTCATTCAGTGCACATGCAGACGAAAGAAACATATTCTTCATCAAGACAGCATCTATTCCTGACAATTCGGGTTCCTCCTCAATCAATCACACGCACACCTTCCACATAGACATTGATCTTCTCCACAGGAAGACCCGTAAAGTGTTCTACATGGTAAGCCACATTTTCAGCCAGATTATCCGTAACTGCCTGGATACTGACGCCATACGCTACGATTACATGAAAATCGATGGTGATCCGCTTGTTTTTCATGCTGACGGAAACACCCTTCATCAGCCGGTCGCTTTTCAGGATCCGGTAAAAACCATCCTTCATACTGACAGCGCCCATACCAACAACGCCTATGCATTCCATGGCACGCATTCCGGCATACTGAGCGATCACATCCGGATTGATCCGGACGTCGCCCTGAACCTTGTCTTTCATTTCACTCATTACGTCTGCTCCTCTGTCCGGCAGTCTGCCGGACGCTGTATTGGAAACTTATTGCGTTTCATTAAATATATATTCATGTTATTATAGCACATCAACGGTATCTCGTCCATACCTGCATTTCATTTTCACCACGGTTGGCCCACATATAATACGGAATATAGGTCAGCGTGACCGGCCTGCCGCTTTATTCCTTTACCGGCACGTACAGGTCGTCTGTTTCCGGACGGTCGTCTCTGATGCCGGGTACCAGGATTACGCGGGCCGGATCTCCGGCGATCTCGCGGAGTTCGCTCCGGATCCTTTCCGTTTCGGACAGATCCACGGAAAGAAGATGAAGGTCCGGGCCGTTATCATTTTCTTCCAGAGTGTATACCCAGGGGCCGTACGTCAGCGCCGTCTTTCCCTGGTCCTCTCTCACACGCGGATCCGCAGCCATAAATACCGGTTTCAGAGGCAGATCCATCACAACGGTGCCGTTTTCCATATCTTTACAGGAAAGCCGGATATAACCGTCTTTTTCGTTAAATTCGGAAACAGGCTTTCCATTGATCCGCGCGCCTTCCGACCATCCCGGCTTTCTCAGCATCAGCGAGAAACGCTCCGGCGCATTTTCCACAATGAATTTCACAGTCCACAGATTTTCGCTCTCTGTCTTCTCTTCCGTGATCACCACGTCCCGGCCGTCCATATGCTTTACGTACCGGCTGCTCATATAAAGATGCGCGAACAGGGTATCCTCATTTTCCGTAAACGCGTAACAGCCGACAGAGCTGAGGATCCTGGCGATATTCGGGGGACAGCAGGCGCAGCCGAACCACTTCTGGCGGACCGGTTTGACGTGCGCTTTCCGTTCATCCAGCCTGCAGGCTTTCGGCAGCACTTCCAGGGGATTTACATAGAAGAAACTCTTTCCGTCCAGAGCCATGCCGGAAATAATGCCGTTATACAGGCAGCGCTCCAGAATATCCGCATATTCCGCTTTGGGAGTGATCTCCAGCATTCTCCTTGCGAAGAACGCAAGTCCTATGGACGCGCAGGATTCCGCGTAGACCGTATCATTCGGCAGGTCAAAGGGGAAGCTGAAGGCTTCTCCGATGTGCGTCGCGCCGACGCCGCCGGTAATATACATTTTCTGGCGGACCGTACTGTGCCACAGTTTTTCGCAGGCGGAAAGGAGCGTCTCGTCCTGGGTGATCCGCGCGATATCCGCCATGCCGCTGTACAGGTACATGGCACGGACCGAATGCCCCACCGCTTCATCCTGAAGGCGGACCGGAAGATGCGCCTGATAATAGGCATGTCTGGAATTCAGCAGCGCGCCGTGATCCCCGCGGGAACCGTTCCTCTGCGCCTCCAGGGTAAAGTAATTCGGCTCTGTGCCG
>CADCQD010000178.1 GCA_902803485.1 uncultured Eubacteriales bacterium
GCTGAACATAAACAGCGGATACAGCACCATCACCAGAAGCCCGCTCAGGTCATATTTCCCAAAGGAGACCGTCACCAGAATATATGCGATTGTCGTGATCAGCTTCGCTGCGGGATGCAGGGAATGGATCGGAGAATTCATCGCCGCAAGATCATCCATCTCCCGAAGCTCCATTGCCGCGCGGTCTATTTTATCCATGATCGTTGCCGGCTTTCATATTCAGCCGGCAGCTCCTTTCAGAAATCTCAGGGACATCCGTTACAGATGCCCCTGATGTATGTCAGTGATACAGGATCTGCCGTCAGGCAGTCTTTATTTTCCTCTTCCGGAAGAAACCGCCCAGGAAGCAGATCAGTGCGGCCACACCGGCCACCATAACGCCTCCCACGATTCCGGACACCGTGGTGCCTGCGGCGCTTTCACTTTCCGGGAACGCGTAGTCCGGCAGGAATGACGTAGCTTCCTGCACTTTGCCTGCGGCATCCGCCACACTGCTTTGCTTACCGAAGTTTTCTTCATCGAGGCCCATATTCTCCGCGTAGCCCTCTTCCGCGTTGCCGAACAGCGCCCATTCCAGGCCGTCCGGGTTCGCGCTGGCAAGGAGCGACAGGCCGCCGCCCACGACCACGGCTACTGCCGCGAGAATCAATACCGTAACCTTCAACGACTGCTTGTTCGGGATGCCTTTCTTCGCGGCGTCCACTTCCTGCAGAAGTTCCGGCCTTGCCTCAAAGACAAAGACCAGGACCGCCGATGTGATCAGGCCTTCCACCAGGCCGATGGCCAGATGGATGGGCTGCATCAGCGCTACAAAAGCGCCAAAAGGCAGCTCTGTGATCCCGGAAAGGCTGGTCTCCAGAACAACGGAAAAAGCGCCCAGCTGCAGTGTAACGATACAGCCGATCACGGACGCGATGATAATCTTCAGCCGGAGCGCGGCTCTGGTTTCCATATTCTTAAACCAGCCGCCGCGGACGATGGGCCTCCAGATCAGGAAATAGCCCACAAAGCATCCGTAAAACGCCATGTTCCAGATATTGGCGCCCAGCGCCATCAGCCCGCCGTCCGCGAAGAAGAGGCACTGGATCGCCAGAATGACGATCATGGACAGGAAACCTGCATAAGGGCCCAGAAGCGCGGACAGCAGCATGCCGCCGCACAGATGCCCCGAGGAGCCCGTCCCGGGGATGGTATAATTGATCATCTGCCCGGCGAAAACCAGGGCAGCCGCAACTGCCATGGTGGGCAGTTTCTTCGGATCGTCATCTTTTCTCAGTTTATGAATGGAAATTCCGGCTGCTGTGCCGGACGCGACGTACATTGTAGCTGCGACCGCAGGGGCCAGCAGCGCGTCTGCCATATGCATATCGATACTCCCTTTCTGTGTTGATTAAATCGTATTAACGGGAGTTTTCTGCCTCCCGTTCCACCTCCGCGATGCTGACGCCATACGCTGCCGCAGCCTTCGCGAGGTCTTCATACTCCGGCTTTGACCTGACAACGCCGTACCCGGACACATTCTTTCTCCGGATCACGCCGTACCGGGTCTCCACCTCATCAAAACTCCGCTGCAATACATACCGGTTCATCTTCTGTTCCCGGATGCCGATGGTCGTGGTGTACTTGAACATTGCCTGGGCCATCGTGTTCCTGTCCTGTTCCCGGCATAACACGCGGAACAGGATGCCGGGTCTGGATTTTTTCATGCCGATCGGCGTGGTATAAACGTCCAGAGCCCCCAGTTCAAACAGCTGCTCCATGGCAAAACCGATCTTTTCACCGGTCATATCGTCAATATTGCAGGATAATTCATAGACTACATCCCCCTGATCCTGTGTCTCACCCAGGATCGCCCGGACGCAGTTCGCCATTTCAAAGTCTTTTTTACCCATGCCGTAGCCCACAGCCTTCGCCTTCATCACCGGCATATCGCCGAAGCGTGTGACAAAGTGCTTCAGAAGCGCCGCGCCCGTGGGGGTACAAAGCTCGCCCCGGATCCGGCCGCCGTACATCGGAACGTCCCTCAGGATATAGGCCGTAGCCGGCGCAGGCACCGGCAGGATCCCGTGCGCGCAGCGCACATGGCCTGAGCCCACATGTACCGGAGACGCAACTACTTCATCCGGCGCCACTGCTTCCATCAGCATACAGACCGCGGTGATGTCCGCTACCGCGTCCATGGTGCCGACCTCGTGGAAATGGATCTCTGAAACAGGCACACCGTGGACGTGGCTTTCCGCCTCCGCGATCAGGCTGTACACTGCCAGCACATCCTTCTTCACCCGGTCAGAAACTGCCAGATGGTCGTTCACCAGATGCTCGATGTCGTGCATGCTGCTGTGGTGATGGTGGTGATGATCATGGGAATGTTCATGATCATGATGGTGCTCGTAATCATGAACATGATCTTCATGACTGTGTTCGTGGTCATGGTCTTCATGGCTGTG
Source organism: uncultured Eubacteriales bacterium (assembly GCA_902803485.1). Taxonomy (GTDB): domain Bacteria; phylum Bacillota; class Clostridia; order Lachnospirales; family Lachnospiraceae; genus UBA1267. The sequence goes on from CADCQD010000178.1 coordinate 2,448, forward strand.
TCCGTGATCATGTTCATGGTCTTCATGACTGTGTTCGTGGTCATGGTCTTCATGGCTGTGCTCGTGATCATGCTCGTGGCCTTCATGGCTGTGCTCGTGATCGTGTTCATGATCTTCATGGTCATGGCTTTCGTGGTCGTGAACGTCATGGCTTTCTTCCTCTTCGCCATGTACAGTGACGGACATGTGCGTACCGTTGATCCCGCATTTTGACGTGGTCTCATTTTTGAATTCCACGCCCGGGATCTCCAGCGCGTTCAGCTTTCTCATCATTTCTTCCGGATCCGGAAGAAGTTCAAGAAGAGCTGCCGTCAGCATATCGCCCGCAGCACCCATTCCTAAATCAAGATATAATGTCTTCATAATGTCTCCGTTCAGGTAAGTATATTGATTCTATCGGCAGTTACCCGCAAATCTTATCGTGCGCCGTTTTCCCGCATTTCTCCCGTAAACCATGCAAGCATGGTTTCACACCGGTTTACTGCTGCTCCGGAAGATGCATGTGGTTGATCCGGCTGGCCAGGAATCCCGCGCCGAAACCATTGTCGATGTTTACGACGGATACGCCGCTGGCGCAGGAATTCAGCATGGAAAGAAGCGCGGACATACCGTGGAAGGACGCGCCGTAGGCCACACTGGTGGGGACGGCGATGACCGGGCAGTCCGCCAGGCCGCCGATGACGCTCGCGAGAGCTCCTTCCATTCCGGCCACGGCGATGATCACATTGGCGCTCATGATATCGTCCAGATGCGCCAGAAGCCGGTGAAGGCCGGCTACTCCCACGTCGTACAGACGAACCACTTCATTGCCGTAGGCTTCCGCCGTCAGTGCCGCTTCCTCCGAAACGGGCATATCGCTGGTTCCGCCGGTGGCGACCACGATCTTCCCGTTGCCGCTCTTTTCCGGAAATTCGCCGATGATCCCGAGTCTCGGGCTCTCATCATAGCGCATATCGTGGGCCTTCTGAATGATCTCCGCCGTTTCCTTCGAGATCCGGGTGATCAGGATCGTCTTCTGATCATTCTTCAGCATGACGTCTGTGATCCCGATGATCTGTTCCGGTGTCTTTCCGGCACCGTAGATCACTTCCGCGGATCCCGTCCGGACCTTCCGGTGCAGATCGATCTTCGCGTAATCAATATCCTCAAAGGGTGCTTTTTTGATGGACAGCATTGCTTCGTCCACCGTGATTTCTCCGGACTGCACCCTTTCAAGGATGCTTCTGATATCGTCATTCATGCCCGTGCCTCCAGGTCTAACGTTACATTTTTATAATAGGGCTTCAGCCCCGCCAGAATCTCATTTCTCATTTCTATTACTTTTGCCAGCTGTCCCTCCGGGACCTGCAGCTTTGCCGTATCCCCGGCCTTCCGCACACGGAAATCTGTAAAGCCCATATCAAACAGCAGGCCTTCCGCGTTTTCCGTAGCTATGAGATCTTCCGCCGTGATGGGTGTGCCGGTGGGGATCCGGGTCGCGAGGCAGGCATACGCCGGTTTATCCCAGGTAAACAGTCCTGCTTCCCTGGACAGCCGGCGGATCTCTGCTTTCGTCAGTCCGCATTCTCTCAACGGCGACCGGACGGAAAGCTCCCGAAGCGCCTGCATGCCCGGACGGTCGCCCGCGTCATCTGAAGCATTGGTGCCATCCAGAAGAAGCGTATAACCATCCGCCTGAGCCGCTGCCACGATCCTGGAAAAGATCTGGTGCTTGCAGTAATAGCACCTGCGCGGACCGTTCGACGTGACGTCCTCATAAGGCAGTACGGACAGCTCAATAATGGTCATCCGCGCGCCAAGTTCCTTCGCGAGCCGTTTCGCGTCCTCCAGTTCAAACTGAGGCTGAAATTCCGATTTTACGTAGTAAGCGTGGATATCGCAGCCGTAATGGATCCCTGCGTAAAGAAGAAACGCGGAATCCACACCGCCTGAAAAAGCAAGTGCGGCAGATCTGTTTTCGTCAAAGAATTCCTGCAGTGTCATATTCTTTCCTTTCATGATGTCTTTCCCTGACACCGATCATGATGTCTTTCCCTGACACCGAAGACACCCGGCGTAAAAAGGCTGCCGGGATCCGCCTACTGACGAATACAGACAGCCTTCAGACTATCAATAAGATCAATTTCAATATAAATTGACATCACTTTGGCTTCCGGGTACGCTTTGCGTCCCAGTCCGCCATATTAAAATCAATCCTCCGGCTACGGCCGGAACATCCACCGGATTCGTCCGGCATTTGTTCAATAATACAAGATTATTTCTGATGTGTCAAGGATTCTCTGGTTCTTCCGGCGGTACGATATCCGCCAGAGACAGCAGCTCCATTGTGAGCAGCCGGGCAAATCCGCTGATGACCGCGGCAGAGGTGATCAGCCCCTCGGTGGAGCCTGCGGAAATACCGCTGTTTTCCGCGCCGCCGAAAATACCTGCGGACGTTTCCCGGACCAGCTGTACAAAATACTTCGCGGAAGCGCGGTGGCGGCTGACGTACGCGTCATAAAACCGCTTCAGTTCCTCCTCTGAAAGATCCGGGGGCAGCATGATCTGGAGCGTCGGGATATTCATGCTCTGTTTCAATGAACAGATCATCAGAAGATACGCGATGTGGGTCCTGTAATACCTCTTTTTTTCCGGCATCGGCATGACCTTTTTCCGCACGTAATTATTGATCGCCGCCGCCGTGATCACCGGGTCCTCCTCGTCCTCCGTAGGCATATAGCTCAGATATTCCTTCAGAAGCATGATCACCTGTTCCATATACAATCCCAGGTTCGGGATCGTATCCCAGCGCGGCAGCTGGTAGCTTTCGAGATTTTTCTCCCATTTGGACAGTTTTTCTGAAACCAGTACATTATCAAAACGCATATGGATCTCCTTTATACTCTGTAATTCGCATATTGGCTGACTGATATGGCGTAAAGCAGCACTTTATCCTTTATTAGGATATCATAACCGGTCATGCGATGCAAGGTCAAAAGCGAAGTTTCATTCTTGACATGGTATACTATTTGTGCTAATCTAATCTTGCAGATTAGATGATGGTCATTTCCGTTTGCATGGTATGGCCGTTTACGCAGATCGTCTGCTGTACAAGTATTATATATGCAAGAGGTGGATTATGATGGCAGTGAAAAGAATTCCATTAAAAGACCGTGTTTTGCCTGTATATACCGTCAGTGAAGAAAGGATCAACTATATTTCACATATCGTGGGGGCCGTGTTCGGCATCGCGGTACTGGTACTCTGTATCGTCCGGTCCGCGCTGCACAATAATACCTGGGCTATTGTATCCAGCGCCGTCTATGGGGTTTCCATGATCCTTCTGTATACCATGTCCGGCATCTATCATGGCCTTCCCAGAGGCACAGCGAAAAAAGTGCTGCAGGTACTGGACCATTGTACCATTTATCTGCTGATCGGCGGTACCTATACGCCGGTGCTGCTCTGCTCGATCCGCGCGGTTTCACCCTTCTGGGCATGGATGCTTTTCGGCATCGTCTGGGGACTCGGGATCGTCGCCATCGTCTTTACCGCCATTGACCTTCGGAAATACCGGACGTTTTCCATGATCTGCTATATCGGCATGGGCTGGTGCATCATCGCCGCCACAGGACTGGTACTTCAGGCCATCGGAGGGACCGGATTCGCCTGGCTCCTCGCGGGCGGCATCGCCTATACAATAGGCGCGGTACTCTATGGCATCGGGAAAAGAAAGAGATACATGCACAGCCTGTTCCACTTCTTTGTGCTGGCAGGCAGTATCCTGCAGTTTGTCTGTATTTTCAGATACGTCGTTTGAACAGATTACAATGACTTTTCGGCAGCCTGCGGTGGTCCGGACCATCCGGGGCGTCCGTAAATACTCAGGGGTCAGACATTTCCGCACAGGTCTGCGGATCTGCTCTGACCCCTGATTCTTATTTCATATAATACAGTTCACAGACCTCCACCCCGAAGCCGATCTTCCGGTAGAACTCATTCCCGCCGCCTGTCATCAGGACAGCGCCCCGGGGCCGGAGCCTCCGGTCATGTTCAGAAAGCGCCGCGGTTGCCAGTCCCTTCCGCTGATACGCGGGAACCGTGCACAGAGGTTCCATATAAGCCAGTTTGTTTTTCTCCACCCACCACATGCCGGAATAGCATACATACTCACCATCGGCATTGGCGATGATCACTTCATCCTCATAGGTGGCGTGAGGCGAAGGCGCGAGCCCGCATTTCAGCACGTTATGATACAGTTCGTAGGGACTGCGGCCTCCGTTATGGGTGACCACGTCCCAGTTCTGAAACGGACCCAGTTCCTCGCTGTTAAAGCCATCCCACAGGCATTTCGCGATCTTCAGCGGATCCGAATCCCTGTGCATGACAAAATGGAAGCCTTCCGGAAGCGGATATTCCAGCTTCCCCGTCCGGAAGTCAAACATGCGCCAGGTCTCATCATCTTTTGGACGATATCCCCGTTTTTCAGCTGCTTCCCTCAGGACCGTCTGCTTCTGATTCAGCACAAAGGTCCTCTGCCCTTCCAGCTCCGGAAAAGCTTCCTCTGCGTACCGGATCATCTCATCTGCCAGCACCTCGTGACCCGGCCGCAGGATGAAATGGATCTTGCACACCGGCTGCTCGTAAAACACGAATGCCACCGCCCGGTCTCCCTCCATCCAGAACCGGTCCAGATAAAGATAATCTTTATTCAGCCACGAACTGCTGACCGCGTATTCAAAAAACGGCGCCGCGGAGCAGTTGTATTCATCAGGGCCCCAGGAATCTGTCATCAGATCCCAGGCCAGGCCCACATCCGTCATGATTTGAAACTGTTTGGTGGTATAGCGATACATATTGTATGACTCCTTGAATAATTTACAGTTTAAACGTCTCTTTGATGAGCCTGGCCACTTCTTCCGGAGTTTTATCCGCGTTTTCGATCCGGAGATAGTTGCTGAAAGTGATCTCACCCTCATAACTTACGCACCGGTGGTTCAGATCATCATTGATCAGGCGCTGATTAGAGATCTCGATGTCCCTCTTGGATGCCTTATGCCTCAATCTGTTTTCAGTTACGTTTCTTTTCAGCCGGACTTCCTGCGGCGCGATCAGTTCCACATAATAGAATTCCGTTCCGTAAGGCGCAAAGATCTCCTTCACATGCGCCAGGTACTCCCAGTCCGAAGGCGCGTCAAAATCCATCATCAGCGTGAAGATCATCCCGTAATTCCCGGAAGCCGCGTAATTCCGGAAGATGATCTCCCGCATTTCAGCGATGGTATTCCGGTCAAACCGGCCGAAGATCTCGATCACAGGTTCAATCGTCATATGATTGTGGAATAATCTCAGATCCGTGATCTTCATCAGTTCCTGGCCCACCGTCATTTTACCAACTGCCGCGTCACCCAGAATAAATACCAGCTTCATTTGATGATCCTTTCCGCCGTCTTCAGCCCGAACCAGCCATTTCATGTTCGATCATGACCGCCTGATCAATATCTCCTGATCAGCAGCGGCATATCATACTCGTCTACGCCATTTTCGACAAAGCCCATGGATTTCCAGAAACGGACAGAGTCCTCCTTCGTACTGTTCAGTTCATAATATTTCGCGCCGTCCGCTTTCGTGTACTGCTCAAGCGCTTCAAAGCACCGGTGTCCGGTGCCGTTCCCGCGAAAGCCGGGAAATACCCAGTAATCCAGAATGAAGCATTTGCCGTCCTCGCTCTGATAGGTACAGTAGGAGGCCGCGCCGATCCGTTCACCGTTCCTGATGAAGTAGACCATATGCTGCCGGTCTGTACTTCGGATCATGTGCTCTTTCAGGATCCCCCGGTACTCTTCTCCCTCAAAATAGGCAATATCCTCTTCATCTGTGATAATGCCGTCATCTGTCAGATATCTGATATGGCGCTCCCAGAATTCGTCAATTTTCTCTACAGGGATCTCTTCAATTCTTATCATGTCGTAATATGGCTCTCCTGTGGCAGATTCCGAATGATTTCATGTTCCGCATCCTCTTCCCGGATCAGGGTAACGTATCCCTCCAGCGATTCCGCTTTGCTCTTCAGGACGCGGGACCTGCTGTAGACAAAGATGCTGCATTGGTATTTCGCGTTTTTCGCCTCCTGGATCAGGTTCGCGCCGGCGCTGTTGCCGTCAAGGGCGATGAGCGTCGATTCTCTGCGCTTGAAGATCTCATAGGAAATGCTCTTGTAGACGCCCATGGCCTCGGCTTCGATGGCCACACGGACCTTCACACCGCTCTCCCGGACCCGCCGGATGGCC
>CADCQD010000179.1 GCA_902803485.1 uncultured Eubacteriales bacterium
CCGTGCGCCGCGCAGGCTTCGCGCATTTCCTCCGGCCAGAGGCTTGCCTGGACTTCACCGATATGCGCCTTGTTCAAAAGCAGCATGCACAGCCTGGACTGGCCGATACCGCCGCCGATGGTATAGGGAAGTTCTCCCTGAAGCAGCATCCGGTGATAGGGGAGCGCCGCCCTCTCCTCGCAGCCGGCCTTCTTCAGCTGTTCCTTAAGAGACTGCTCATCCACACGGATCCCCATGCTGGAGATCTCCAGAGTGGTGCCCAGAGTTTCGTACCAGAAGAGAATGTCTCCGTTCAGCTGCCAGTCATCGTAGTCCGGCGCGCGGCCGTCATGGGGCCTGCCGTCGGAGAGCTTGTCCCCGATCCGCATCAGGAACACACAGCCGTATTCCCGGGTGATCAGGTTCTCCCGTTCCTTGGGCGTCTTGTCCGGATAGCGCTGAAGCAGCTCTTCAGAATCAATAAACACGATATCCGAAGGCAGGTGATTCACCGCCTGGGGATACTTGTACCACACCTCGTGCTGCATGTGCTTCAGGATCTTGAAAATGGTCTTTACCGTCTCCCGCAGCATTTCCTCATTCCGGTCTTCCTTCCGGATCACCTTTTCCCAGTCCCACTGATCCACATAGAAGGAATGCAGATTGTCCGGCACTTCATCCCGGCGGATCGCGTTCATATTGGTATACAGGCCTTCACCCGGCTGGAAGCCATAGTTCTTCAGTGCCATACGCTTCCACTTGGCCAGAGACTGCACGACCTCGACTTCGACGCCGGGGATGGACAGCATGTCGAAAGCGACCGGGCGCTCCACACCGTTCAGATTATCATTGAGGCCCGTAGCCTTGTCCACAAAAAGAGGCGCGGAGATCCGCTCCAGCCCCATTTCCTGGCCGAATTCCCGCTGAAAAGTGTCCCGAATATATTTAATGGCATCCTGGGTGGTCCGGACGTCGATCCTGGGATCATATCCCTCCGGTAAAATCAGCTGCATAAGTAGTCCCTCCATTCCCATGACGGTCAGGCGCGGCAAATATATCCGCGCGCTCCGAAAATCAAAAAAAATATAAACTAACTATAAAGAAACTGCAGGCTGAAGTCAAGAAAAATCTTCACAAATCAGCGAAAGAATCGTATCATAAAGAAAGGGCCATATCTCTGCCGGAACTGACGCGGAAAAACGGCGGCGATCAAATACGGCCACGGAGGCAATACATGAAGATCGGATGTACGGTAGGCTTTCACGGTATGATCGACCTGGAAAGCCGATTTGAGGAACTGGTCCGGGAAGGCTTTGACAATTGCCAGCTGGTATCCTGGGACCCAGCGGACTGGACAGATGAAAATGCCCGGAAGATCCGTAAGATCACAGAAAAGCTCGGGATCACGATATCCGCTTTCTGGTGCGGATGGACGGGCCCGAAGGTCTGGAACTTTTATGAAGGCCAGGAGACCCTCGGCCTGGTTCCGGCGAAGTACCGGGCGCAGCGTGTCCGGGATCTGGCCGCCGGCGCGGATTTCGCGAAAAAACTGGGGCTCAAAGACGTGGTTACCCACATGGGTTACATTCCCGCGAATCCTCTGGATCCCGAATTTACAGCCTTTTGCGATGCCGTACGTGAAGTCGCGCTGCATCTTCAGGAAAACGGGCAGAATCTTCTTTTCGAAAGCGGCCAGGAGACGCCGGTCACCATGCTCCGCTGTTTTGAAGAGGTCGGTACGGACAATCTTTTCGTAAATCTGGATACCGCGAACGTCATTCTCTATGGCATGGCGAATCCGGTAGACGCGCTGGATACCATCGGCACATACGTCCGCGGTCTTCATGCCAAAGACGGCTTCTATCCGGTGAACGGACGGGAACTCGGACGCGAAGTGCCCCTCGGGGAAGGCAAGGTGGATTTCCCGGAATTCTTCAGAAAGCTCCGGGCGCTCCACTATGACGGCTATGTGACAATTGAATGCGAGATCGGCGGAGATACGGGGGAAATGCAGAAGGCCGGTGTCCGCCACGCGAAAAAATATCTGGAAAAGGTGATTGGAGAAGTCTATGGAAATGAATAAAAAACTGCGCGTAGTCCTTGCCGGCGCGGGCGGCATCAGCGGCGCCCATATCCCGGCATGGCTTTCTATGGAAGATGTGGAACTTGCCGCCATCTGCGATATCCGCCCGGAACAGATGGAGAAATATCCGGGAATCGCGAAATACACGGATTTTGATGAGATGCTGGAGAAGGAAACGCCGGATATCGCTGACATCTGCCTGCCTACCTTCCTGCATGTGGAATACGCGCTGAAAGCGATACGGCGCGGGATCCACGTGATTACAGAAAAGCCGGTCTCCCTTCATGAAGAGGACCCCGCCCGGGTCTATCAGGCCGCCGCAAAGCAGGGAGTTCAGTTCATGGTGGCCCACTGTCTCCGTTTCTGGCCGGCCTACAGCCTGGTGAAAGAGGCTTATGACTCCAGGCGTTACGGAAAGCTTCTCTCCGCCTCCATGTGGCGGCTCGGTACGATTCCGGGCTGGTCCTGGGATAACTGGATGCGGGATGAAAAGCGCAGCGGCTTTATTCCCTACGACCTCCATATCCATGATCTGGACTTCATGGTCTATGCCTTCGGCGCGCCGAAGGACTGCCGCGTAAAGCGGATCAAACGCCCGGACCAGGACTATCTGACCGCGGTCTATGACTTCGAAGACTTCTTTATTACATCAGAAGCCTCCTGGTACAAAGCCCGCTATCCCTTCACCAGCGGCTTCCGTTTCCAGTTTGAAGAAGCCCTGCTCGCGAACGAACAGGGCACCTTCTCTGTATATCTTCCTGACGGGAACGTCCTTCATCCGCTGGATCCCGCTTCCGGTCCGGACGCGCACATAGAATTCCCGACGACGGATGCTTACGCCAATGAACTCCGCTACTTTAAAGACTGCGTGAAGAACGGCCGTCCCGCGGATATCATGGATCCGGAGGAACTTAAGACCGTCATCAGGATCCTGAACAGCTTCCCGGACGCGGACCTGTAAACAGGCGCCGTTTCCTTTAGTATTCCCATTCCTCAGGTTCCGGGTCTTCCTCAGGAAGCTCCGTGATCTCGAAGGAATGATAAGTGACGCAGCTTTGTAAAACAATTTTGCTGCCCTTCATTTTCTAAGGAAGAACAAAGGAGGAGAGATCCCGGAAACACCCGGATCCTCTCCTCCTTTGCCGTTTCGGTTATTCTTTTTTCACGCCGCGGTTGACCTCGTCAGGCTCGCGGAAGGTCGGGACACAGGCCTTCAGGGTATTCTTCGCCATAAGGTCATCCTCAGACTCCGCCGCGTTCTTCAGGGACGCAAGCCGCCTCCGGAGTTCCTCTGCCGCCAGCGGCTCATCCTTTTCGATAAAGATCAGTTCATTGTCTGTTCTGCTGAGAGTCTCGCTGCTGATCAGAAGCTCTTCATACAGCTTTTCCCCGGGTCTCAGGCCCGTCTCTACGATCTGGATGTCACGGTACGGCTCATAACCGGACAGGCGGATCATACTCTCCGCCAGGTCCAGGATGCGTACCGGCTGGCCCATATCCAGTACGAAAAGCTCCCCATTATGCGCCTTCGCGCCGGATTCCAGCACCAGGGAGGCCGCTTCGGGGATGGTCATAAAATACCGGACGATCCTTTTATCTACGATCGTTATGGGACCGCCGTGTTCGATCATGCGCCGGAACAGCGGCACTACAGAGCCCGCGGACCCGATCACATTGCCGAAACGGACAGCACAGAATTCAGTAACCACAGCTTCGTCCGGTCCTTTTTCGCGGCTGCCGCCGAGTACTCCGGAACTGTCCGCGCCTAATGACTGAACGATCATTTCGCAGACCCGCTTGGTGGCGCCCATGACGTTCGTAGGATTGACTGCCTTGTCAGTGGAGATCAGGACAAAACGCTTTACGCCGTAAAACACGGAAAGCTCCGCGGTATTCAGCGTGCCGAAAATATTATTTCTGATGGCTTCGCAGCAGTTTTTCTCCATCAGCGGCACATGCTTGTGCGCAGCCGCGTGAAGAACGATCTCCGGATGATATTCTTCAAATACACTGCTGAGAGATTTTCTGTCGCATACATTGACGATCTCCACGGAAACATCCAGACTGCTCCCGTGCCTGAACTGAAGATCCCGGAGAAGTTCGTATGTAGAGTTTTCCGCAAAGTCCGCGAGGATCAGTTTTTTCGGTTTCATCTCCGCGATCATTCTCGCGAGTTCGGAACCGATGGATCCGCCGCCTCCCGTGATCATGACGACCCGGCCGGTATAAAAGGCTTCCGTTTCCTGGTTATTCACATTCACGACCTTCCGGGGCATCAGTTCTTCAATGTCAAAGTTTCTCAGCATCCGTTTTCCGCTGCTGGCGGAGCTGGTGACCGGGAAGTCATAGACCCGGATCTGGATGCCGGAATCCCGCCAGTCTTCGAAGATCCTGCGCTTCTTTTCCGGGCTCATGGACTCGATGGCGATGATGATCTCCGAAATCCCTCTGGATTTCAGAAGAGTTTCCGTTACGTCCTTCTCATGGATCACAGGGAGTCCCAGAAGTTCTCTTCCTGTTTTTTTCTGATCGATGTCTATGAACAGCACCGGAACATACGCGCTGCTCTTTCTGGCCCGCATATCATTGACCAGAGAAACGCCCACCCGGCCGGCGCCCATGATGGCCACCGGAGCGGGTTCAAAACCCCGCTGGTCCTCCTGTTCCGATTCCGTGTGCAGCGTCAGGTCAAAACCTACCAGACGCAGGATCCGGGCAGCAAAACTCACCATTTCCGCGTCTCTCCCCTGTACCGCCTCCCGGTACAGCATGATATAGATCATGCGGAACGCGATATCCACCAGCAGATTGATGCAGAAAATACTCAGCATCAGCGTAAAGCGGATATAGGGCATCGGCAGAAAGCGGTTCAGCAGGTAATCCACCATAAAAGAACACGCGTCAGCCGCGATCAGGGAAAGATAGACGTTATAGCCGCCATAGCGGATGATATGTCGGTAGCAGCTGAACAACAAACGGAACAGCAAAAAAAATACGCTGCCCATCAACGTCTGTTCAATGATCATTTTCCATGAATAGCCCCATTCCTCGGAAGGGTGCAGATACACCATGCCTCCGAAAACAAAGAGAAACAGGATCATATCATAGATGACCAGCTGCCAGCGGATCTTGCCGCTGCCCCGGATAATGCCGGATATGGACCGGCTGAAAACTGATGACTTTTTCATAACTTCAATTCATTCTGGATACGGATCCCCTGCTGATGCTGATCTCAGCCGTGATCCTTTGCTGTACGGATGATCTCCCGCATTTCAGGAAGATGCTCCCGGATATCCTGCGCAAGCCGGATCTGGCACCGGGCGCGCTCCAGATTATGCCTCCCGTCCCGGACTCTGAAATAAACGTCTCCCCGGAGATAATCCTCCAGAAAACGTACCGCGGTTTCCACAGTCATTGAAAAACAGGCGTCCGCCAGTGTTTCGGTCTCCTGATCCGTCAGTGTTTCAGATGTCTTTGATAAAAAACCTTCCGTAAACGCCCGGAAGATCTCCATATTGATACCGGTCTTTGAAAGTTCCGTGCTGTCTTCTTCCGTATAATTCGCGGCCGACCGCACCGCGTCCCCGAAATCGCTGCCCGTAAGTCCCGGCATCACCGTATCCAGATCCACTACGGTCAGAGGCTGAAACGTTTCTGTATCAAACAGTACATTATTGATCTTGGTGTCATTATGGGTCACACGCAGAGGAAGCGCGCCTTCCCGTCCCAGCCGGGTCAGCAGGCAGGCCTGCTCTTCCGCCTGAAGGAGCCAGGAAAGTTCCTCCAGAGCCTCCGCTCTTCTGCCCGCGGTATCCTTCTCTGCGGCGTCTTTCAGATCCCGGTATCGTTTTTCCGTATTATGGAAATCCGGTATCGTTTCATATAAGAGGGACGCGTCAAAATCCGAAAGCATCTGCTGGAACCCGCCGAAAGCCTGTCCGGCGCGGCGGATCACCTCCGGGTCCGTGCCGCTGTTCATGGTCACGGAAGGAATAAAATTGCTGACTCTCCAGAACTCTTCCCCCCGGATCAGATAGTTCTTTTTTATTCCCTCTTTCTCTGAATAAAGAAACTGAAGGCAGGGTCCTCCCGGGCTCTTTTTCCGGATATGTTCCGTAACCTTTTCAATATTTTCCATCAGGTGTACAGGTTCCTTAAATACATAGGTATTCAGGCACTGGAACAGATATACGGAGACGATGCCGCTGCCGTCAGTATACTCCGCCCGGTACGTCCGGTTGATATTGCCCATGCGGATCTCTTCTGCTGCCGTCAGCCTGCCGGGGATCCGAAAGGTCCTTCCGACCGGATCAAGCATTTCCTGCAGTCTGTTTTGTTCATACCCCTGCGTCATTCCCATACTCCATCAGTAAATTCATCCTGCCCGGAAAGGTAAACTCCAAAACCTCTCCGGGTTTTTATAATCAGAAATAGTCCTCGATCATCAGCGACTTTCTTGTAAAGACCTGCCGGAGCACCGCTTCATTGGAACAGACCTCCACGTCCTGCCTGAGCATCGCTTCCGAAAGATCCATGCCTCCCGCGGCCATCTGCCCCAGGGCCCGGCCGGATACCGCAAGGTCCGGCGCCTCATCCGTATCTTCCACGGTCCCGCCGGATACCCGGAAGATGCCGTTGTTCTCCGGGATCAGTTCATCGCCGTCCACACGGATCACAAATTCCGCGCCGTCCGGTTTACGGATGGCTTCAAGAAGCTTTTTCACATTGATCACGCGGATCATGTAATTCTGGCTGACTGATTTTTTTATGTCATAGGCCATCGGGCTGCGGATCAGAGACAGCAGTTCGATCCCTGTGGGAAGGCTCAGCCGGATGGTTCCGTAGTCCGCCGTAAACCGCGCAAGAAAACCCAGGACCGCCTGAAAACCGCGGCGTCCGGAAAAAGCCAGATCCTCCACAGAAAGGATCGCCTGAGGATCATGACGGATATCCTGCCAGATCACATAGGCCGCCGGGCCTTCCTCATCCGATAAAAGATAGCAGAACTTCCGGTCCTGATAATAAACACCCTTCAGATGCCGGAGCATCGCCTCATCATCCCGCCGGATCGCGAGATTGATCCCGGAAATGAATTCCGTATACAGGTCCGTATACGGCCGGACGGGATCGCCGGTTTTCCAGAGTTCGGCAGTGCCTGTAAAACGGCAGCCCCGGAGGACTTCCGGAGGAAATTCATATGTATTCCTGTGAACCAGCGTATCGTAGCCGAATTTCCGGTAAAACGCGTGATTAAAGGGATACAGTGTGGAGATCACTTCTCCGTTTTTATATGCTTCCGGCAGCAGTTTCCCGAAAATGTGCCGGATGGCTCCGCTCTCACGGTATTCCGGGAGCGTAGAGACCGCGCCGATCCCGCCGTTTTTCACCAGGCTGCCGTCCAGGCGGGATTCAAATTTATTATTGATGATATGGGCCATCAGCGTTCCGTCCGCTGAAAACGCGCCCCAGTCTTCCCGTGTCTCCTCGGCGGCTTCTTTTTTCCGTGTTTCCGGATCCTGGATCTTTCCGTGAAAGCATACGGTGGAGATCACATCCGCGTCAAACCGTTCTTCCCCCTGAAGGAGACGTACTTCAATATCATTCATGAAGATCCTCCTTATTCTTTTCCGTCTGATGGTCCATCAGATAGGAAAGGATCATATAACCCGTTTTCAGCGGATGATGGCGGATCGTTCCTTCAGATGTGTCGCAGATATCCTCCGCGATGATCTGCGCGCCCTGTGCCAGGACTATATCCTCATCCAGCACTACCGGGAGCTTGTTTTCCGTAGATTCGTAATTCTCCAGCACCGAGCTGTCCAGCTCCCCGTTATTCGCAAGGACAATGTCGATCTTTCTCTTCCGGAGATACCGGTTCAGGACCCGGATATGGTCGCTGACACTGTAGCCGTCGGTTTCACCCGGCTGCGTGACCAGGTTGGAAACATACATGATGGGCGCTTTTGTCTTTTCCAGCGCGTCTACGACCTGATCCGAAAGAAGATGCGGAAGAATGCTGGTATATAAACTGCCGGGGCTGAAGATCACAAGGTCCGCGTTTCCGATAGCGGAAAGGACTTCAGGTTCTACCTGAATGGGGTGATCATACTCCAGCGTATCGATATCCTGGATATTCTGGCTGACGTCCACCTGCCCGTAATATACCTGTTCTTTTCCCCGTCCGATCAGGTCTACCCCTTCCTCTGTCAGAGGAAGCACAGTTCCTTTCACATCCAGGATCCGGCACATATATTTCGTAGCCTCGGTGACGTTGCCTTTGAGGTCGATCAGCGCGGCCAGCATGATGTTGCGAAGAGGATGATTATACAGCGACCCCTGTTTTTTGAAACGGTACTGTAAAAGCTCCAGAAGCTCGCGGTCAATATTCGCCATGGAAAGGATCACCTTTCCCACGTCTCCCACCGCCGGGATATCCAGTTCCTGCCGGAGGACCCCGGTACTGCTTCCGTTATCACTCATGGAGATCACAGTGGTCACATCTATCGGGAACAGCTTCAGACCCGAAAGAAGGACAGAAAGCCCTGTGCCCCCGCCGAATACCACTACCTTTAAATGCTCGTTCTTTGTGATCATAAACCGCTCCTGAATGTCATATAAAACCGCTGATACTCTTCTGTGTATTTTAATTCATCCCGGGGCTGAAGTCAAGAAGCGCCGGACCGGCACAGCCAGGGGGACGGTTCTCCCGGCTTTTGCAGCCAGGGGGACGGTTCTCCCGGCTGCTCAAAAGGCACACGGAAAGATTGTCCGAAACCGGTATTCATGCTATGATAAAATATATAAGTAATCAAAAAGGAGCATGACCGGATGAATCAGAAAAATACGACCAGGCTGCCGGGCTGTCCGGTATCCGGACGCTGCGGCGGATGTATCTATTCAGGGACCCTTTATCAGGAACAGCTTCAGAAAAAGCAGGAGGTCCTGACAGGGCTTCTGGGCAGCTTCGGCGAGGTGCTGCCGATCCTTCCGATGGAGGAGCCTCTGTATTACCGGAATAAGGTCCACCATGTATTCACCCGGGACCGTCATGGCAATATCCTGTCCGGCTGCTATGAAAAGGGCTCGCACCGCGTCGTTCCCGTGGAGAACTGCCTCCTGGAGGACCGGACCTGTCAGCAGATCATGCATACGCTCCGTAAACTGTTCAAATCCTTTAAGATCACGATCTATAACGAAACCAGCGGCTTCGGCCTGCTGCGGCATGTGCTGCTCCGGCGCGCGTACGCGACCGGAGAGATCCTTGCGGTGCTGGTGGTGACCTCTCCTGTGTTCCCGGGAAAAAACAATTTCGTCAAGGCCCTCCGGGCCGCGCACCCGGAGATCACTTCCATCGTACTGAACATCAATGACCGGGAGACCAGCATGGTGCTGGGCTCCCGGAACATTACGATCTATGGCCCCGGATTCATCAAAGACCGCCTGATGGGTCTCACTTTCCGGATCTCCCCGTCTTCCTTTTACCAGGTAAATCCCGCGCAGACGGAAGTTTTATACCGGACTGCTGTAGGTCTCGCTGCGCTGACCGGATCTGAAGAAGTACTGGACGCGTATTGCGGTACCGGCACCATCGGCCTGGCGGCCGCTTCCGGTGCGAAGCATGTGACCGGTGTGGAACTGAATCCGGACGCGGTCAGAGACGCCATCGCAAATGCCCGGTCCAATCATATCGAAAACGCTTCCTTTACGGCCGGAGATGCCGGGGAATATATGACAGCACTGGCCGCGGAGCACAAAACGCCGGACGTCCTTTTCATGGATCCGCCACGGTCAGGAGCATCCGAAGCTTTTCTCAGCGCGGTACTTAAGTCTCGTCCGTCACGGATCGTATATGTTTCCTGCGGGCCGGATACGCTGGCAAGAGACCTCGGGATCCTCACCAGAAAGCATTATCAGGTGTCCGGGATCCAGCCGGTGGATATGTTCCCGCTGACAGAGGAAGCAGAAGTCGTGACGCTTCTCATACGGCACGGCGCGTAAAAGCAGAAATGGCCCCCGGAATCAGATGAACCGTCTGATCCGGGGGCCTTTCCTGTCGTTATTCCGCGATCGTACCGACTTCGGAATACTCTCCGTTATAATTGCCTTCAAACGGCTCGGGGAACGAGTCCACTGTCGGAACAGAAACAAAAGCGCATGCCCTGATCTCATATTCTCCGGCAGCAAGACCTTCGATCACGAATTCCGTCCGGCCGTCAGTGATCTCAGATGCCGTCCAGTCTTCAGTTCCGCTTTGGCGGTATTCCAGCTGATAACCCGAGATCCCGATGGAGTAAAGATCGTTCACCTTTACTGTCAGGCTGCCGTCCTCCACTGAGGCGGACTCGATCTCCGGCGCCGGCGGAAGGATCACAAAATAAGCTTCCGGAGCGGCTGCGCCCTCTTTCTGGCGGTCGTGATTCTTCCCGATTGCCCGGACCGTCACCAGGCCGCAGTTCACATTGTCATCATATTCCAATGTGTAATGTTCGTTTTGTGTCAGCAGCTTGGCGTTTTCGGCCAGAACGAACGCATATGGTTCTATCGGTTCTCCGGTATACGTCGCGAAAGGTTCCGAGATTATCATTGATACCGGATCACCGTATCCGACCTTGATCCTGACTACAGACTTGCCGTAATTTCCCGCGTCGATCAAGATGGTCGCTGTTCCCGCGTCTTTTGCCCTGATCACAACTTTCGTATCATTAGATGCTTCATCCGGGATCAGATCCACGTATTCTTCCGAGCCGTTTTCGAGTTTCCATTCAATATCCAGATCGCCCAGTTCAAAGGCATCGATACTGACAAAAGAAACCGTCGCGTCCGTTTCGTCCAGCCCGTCGATCAGGTAGAGCAATGAATTCTGAAGTTTAGGAACCATATGGATATCACCGGTGACTCTCCGGGAATACCCTTTGATCGGGAAGTTATCATAGCTTGAGGTCGCTCCAAAAACGGCCATCATTTCGTTATCTTCCGCGCCCTTGCTTTCGGCAAGTTCCTTATAATCATCCCACCGGCTGCCGTCAAAGATAAAGCTTTCTCTGCTGTTGATGATCGCTTTCTGATTTAAGATCGTGCTCAGGGTCTGCCCCTTCGGTTCATAGACCAGATACTGATCCCCCTGCTTTACTGTGATCACGATCGCGTATTGCTGATTTTTCTGGATCAGAATGTCTTCTTCCAGATCGATCCGGTGGAGTCCGCCGAATCTGTAGGCTTCATCGCCGCTTGCGACCTTCAGTCCTTCATCCGGTGACTCAAAGTCCTCGGGAAGCAGATAGATGTCATAATGGACCTCAGAATTCTCCGCTTGCGTAAGGCATGATATACTGATCAGATACTGAGAATGTCTGGCACGGAATACATTGGCCATTTTGATCTCATCAGAGGATTCTTCAACCATCAGGTCGTTGACAGCCAGATAATCATACTGGTCTACGATCTCCGGCGCCACCTCATCCGAAAAATCGAAAGATTCGACCATTTTAAACGACTGATCATAATAGGACAGCCAGAAATAACCTGAGCCGACCATTACGGGATCACCGTTTTCATCTACCTCGGGTTCGCCGTTTTCATCTTTTTTCTGCACCCGGATCCCCCATGTACCGTTTCCCTTATTCGGGAATTCATTTTCTCCGCTGCCCCAGCTGTTCTTGACAAGCCACGCGCCGTCTGCCGGCGGCTGATGCCCTTCAATGAAATTCGATGCGGAATAATGATCATCCCAGCCCACGATCGTTACGGCATGATTGCTCTGCGCAGCCTCATATGTATAATGTGCCCAATTGTAGCTGATATATGTGCCCTGCGTATTGGATTCCTGATCCGGACGGGAGGTGTCAGCGCAGAATCCTACATTGACGCCCTTCTTCTGAAGCAGCTGTTTTTTGATCTCAAGCGTTGCGGAAGCATTATACTCATATTCGCCCGATTCATTTCTCCCTGCGGGATTCGGAAGCAGCCTGCCTTCTGTCAGAACATAATCCTGCGTGAACCGGTATTCTTCGGGGATCGTCCAGTCATCTTCATCACTATAAGAAAAGAAGTGAAACCCCCCGTCAAAATATGTCTGCGCCAGCAGTTTCTCTTTACCGTGATAGACAAACAGGTCCCCAAGGTCATCATTCTTCTCCTCGGAAGGCCCGATACCCTGAGCGAACACGCTCGTCGCCATAAACGGGGTGCCGCCGGTATAGATGTCGCCCATCTTGAAGTTCTCCATACTGGCAGGCTGAGTGCCCTCTCCGCTTTGCGGATGATCCGGATCATTCAGCGGCATATGGGAAAAGTAAGCCAGCTGTTTTTCGGAAAGGTCCAGCCACGTCCACGCGTCAGGATCATATGAGTAAACGGATCCGAGAAGGCTGATCTCAGCCGCGGCGATCGCGGCAAATCCCCAGCAGGTCCCGAAAGGATTCTGTAACCTGACAGGCGTAACATAGCATCTGTCGCCGATTCCGTCCCCGTCGCAGTCCACGCTGCGAAGGTCGAAGGTCTCCGGGACTGTCTCTCCGTCCCAGATAAAGTCTTTCACGTTTCCGGCATCTTCGTTATCCTCAGTGCCTTCTGTTTCCCCGCTGTCTTCCGTTTCCGCTGCGTCTTCCGTTTCCGTAACGTCTTCCGTTTCCGCTGCGTCTTCTGTTTCCGTAACTGTTTCCGTTTCTGAAACAGTTCCTTTGATCTGCCGGTCAAAAGGGACAGAAGTAAAACCTAATAAAACCGCCAGAAATAAAGCCAGAATCTTTTCCATAGTCACATTTCCTTTGTAATAAATGATTTTGATATGATTATATCGTGCAGATGCGGCTCATGTCAAGGTAAAGCAGCCGGCTCTTTATGCTTTTACCGCGCGTACCGCAACCTCCCCGGGGGTATCCGGTGTTGTATATCCGCATACGGCATGCTATACTGTTTTATACAAAAACTCGTAAAGGAGCGCGCAAATGGATCACCGTTTATTCCTATGTGATAATAAACAGAATATTCTGAACGCTTACCAGGATGAACAGCTTCAGGGAAGCCTGATCCTGACAGGTGAAGAACTGAGAGCCGGAGGTCCGCGTCCGGAGATCGAAACCGTATTCTCTACCTGGGGCATGCCCCGGCTTACAGAGGACGAGATCAGCTCGCTGCTTCCGGGTCTCCGATGCGTCTTTTATGCCGCAGGTACCGTCCAGGCCTTTGCCCGCCCGTTTCTGAACAAAGGCGTCCGGGTCTTTTCCGCCTGGGCAGCCAATGCCGTGCCGGTGGCGGAATTTACACTTGGACAGATCCTTCTGGCGAATAAAGGATTTTTCCAGCTGGACCGCATCTACCGTACCGAAGGTTTCCGCGCGGCAGAATCCTACGCGGGACACTTTGACGGCAATTATCATAATAAAGTCGGACTCCTTGGCGCCGGAATGGTGGGGAAAAAGGTCATTGAAAACCTGAAGCCCTATGACATTTCCATTGACGTATTTGATCCTTTCCTGCCGGATGAAACAGCAAAAGTCCTGGGCGTCCGGAAGACCAGCCTCGAAGACATCTTCCAAAGCTGCCCGGTCATCTCCAACCATCTGGCGAATCTTCCGGAGACTGTAGGGATGCTGGATTATCATCTTTTCTCTCTGATGTCGCCCTGGGCGGTCTTCATCAATACCGGCCGGAACGCGCAGGTGGTGGTACCGGATCTGATCCGCGCCATGCGGGAAGAACCGGGCCGTACCGCCCTTCTGGACGTAACGGATCCGGAGGAGCCTCTGCCGGCAGGCCATCCGCTGTGGGACGTGCCGAACATTCTGATCACTCCGCACCGGGCAGGCTCCCAGAAAGGCGAGATCTACCGCATGGGCAGCTATATGATGGAGGAATACCGGAAGGTCATGGCGGGGCAGGCCCCGCTTTATGAAGTGACAATGGATATGCTCCGGACGATGGCCTGACCATCGCTGTGAAAACATTGTCCGCGCGGCGGAACAGAATTCCCGAAAAAAGGAGATACGATCCATGGACACAAGACAAACGTGGCTCAAAGCGATGACTGACATTACGAGGCCTGTGCTTCTCAATATGGCGGAAGGGACCCTGCAGCAGGCGATGCCGCTCCGCGGCGGCGACCTTGCGGGGAAAGAGCGCTGTACCTATCTGGAGGCGCTTGGCCGGACCATCTGCGGCATTGCGCCATGGCTGGAGCTTTCCGGACTTTCCGGAGAAGAAAAGGCGATGCAGGAAGAATTCCGGCTCCTTGCGCGGAAAGCGATCCTTCGGGCGGTAGATCCAAAGGATCCGGCGGCGCTGAATTTTTCCAGAGACCACCAGCCCATAGTGGACGCGGCCTTCCTTGCGGAAGGCATTCTCCGCGCGCCTGAAGAACTCTGGAACCGTTTCTCTCCTTCAGAAAGGCAAATGATCTGCGCGGCCATGGAACAGACCCGTACAAGAAAACCTTATCCTTCCAACTGGCTGCTGTTCAGCGCCATGATCGAAGCGCTCATGCACCATGCCGGCTGCTTCTGGGATCCCATGCGCGTGGATTATGCCCTCCGCCAGATGGAGCAGTGGTACCTGGGGGACGGCGTCTACAGCGACGGCGCGTCCTATGCCTGGGATTACTATAACAGCTTTGTGATCCATCCGATGCTGGTGGATATTTCAAACGAATTTGCGGGAATTTCTCCTGACTGGGATGAAATGATGCCGGCATTCCGATACCGGGCTTCCGGATACGCGGCGCATCTGGAGCGCATGATCCTGCCGGACGGAAAATATCCCGTCATCGGCAGGTCCAGTGCTTACCGCCTGGGGGTGTTTCATGCGCTCGCGCAGTGCGCGCTTCTTGATATGCTGCCGGATCAGATCCGTCCGGCGTCTGTCCGCCGCGCCATGACCGCGGCGCTCAGGAACATGATGCAGTACCCGATCCTGGATGGCGAAGGCTGGCTTCAGATCGGCATCAGCGGCCATCAGCCCGGCATCGGGGAAGGTTATATCTCCACGGGTTCCTTATACCTGATCTCATTTTTCTTCCTGCCGCTCGGGCTGGCACCGGATCACCGCTTCTGGGCAGATCCGGAAGAACCCTTTACCCAGGAAAAGATCTGGGGCGGCATGGACGTGGACGCGGATCACGCGATTTAGCTGAAGTACGGATCCTCCGCCTGTGCCTCAAAGCCCAGGTACCTGGTGCCCTGATAGGTCAGCATGCCTTTATCGCGTTCCCGGAGAAGGTCATACTCGCCGGGTTTTACCTTCAGTCTGATCTTCTCTCCGTTATCCAGCTGGAAAAGCACGAAGTATTTCACATACATCGTGTTGTAATGACCGATGCCATTGTTGGCATTGTGCCGGAAGGTGGAGAAGTCCTGCCTTTTGGTAAAAACTTCTGCGTGCACTGTCTGTCTGGGAGAATGGTTATTCTTATTCCAGATGTAGAGCGCCCTGATGGCCGCAAAAAGGATCACGCCGATGATCAGCGCAAGGATCACATAAAAAAAGATCATAAATACGCTTGTTCCCCGGCTCGTTTCGTACCCAAAGCCTTCATAGATTGACATTCCTGTGTTCTCCTGTTCTTTTTAATTGAGTCTGTCATACACGTCTGACAGCAGGACCAGGTCTTCCTGTCCGGTATATGGAGCCTCGCTGCCGTAACAGTATAGCACAGCAGTTCAGATTTATCTATCCTGTTTTCTAAATGATCCGCCGTTTCTTCGTCCTGGTTTTACCTGATCCGGACATACCTTCCGCCGTCTCTTTTCAGGATCCCCTCACTGATCATATCCCGGCGTATGGTGCAGTAATCTTCATGGACCGCTTCGATGATCTCATCCAGTTCCTTCTCACTGTACTCCTTCCCGGGAACGAACTGATCCGCGATCACTTCATAACAGATCCGCTTTTTCTTCAGCTGCACCGGAATGGATCTGAGCCTCCCGTACTCAAAGAATGTATCGATCACCTTCTGACGATACTCATCTTCTCTTTTCTGCTGTTCATCGGCCTGTTCCGGTCTTGACGCGGCCAGGTCAGAAAGGGACATCTCCAGTACTTCCCGGTTCAGCGCGTAAACGGTATAATACTGATCCTTCCGCGAAACCACAAGCCCTGCCTCTTCCAGCTTTTTCATGTGGAAGGATACCGTGGACGGCGTCAGGCCCAGACGCTCCGCTAAAAGTTCCGTATACATTTCTCCCTGTGTCAGAGACTGTATGATGCGGAGCCGGGACGCGTCCGAAAGGCTTTTCAGGATCCTGAGCGCATTCTCCTGTGTCATGACTCCACCTCCGGGAAATGCGCGATCACGTCTCTGAGCGCTTCCATCTTTGTCTCCCCCACTACGATGTTTTTTGCGTCATCATGCTCTCTGGCTTTTTCAAGCGCCTCATTCCAGCTGATACTGAAGCGGTCCAGCTGCGCTTTGACCGCCGCTGCTCCGGCTCCCGGGCGTTCACGAAGCGCATTGGTTACCGTTCTGCACACATCATATATGTTTGTCTTAACTTTCGCGAAATCAGCATCGTCCCGGCGCCCTTCCGCTTCCAGTGCCTCGATCTCCTCTTTCCCGGCTTCGATCCGCTGTGTAAGATATTCGATAAATTCTTTCATTTTTCTGTTCCTCCTTGTCCGGCAAAATTTACTTTTATGTTCATCGAATTAAATATAGCACATAAAAAGCAATATGTCCAGATTTATTTTGATGTTTATCAAAATAAATCTGGACATATTCCGAACAGGATATGATCCCGGCGTTTTCTCTTAAGGTATGCCTATATACTGTCTGATTCCGTATTGTCCTTGCAGGAGACCACGATCTCCCGCAGTTTGTCATACATGGGATGCAGAAGCGGATCCGTGTACTGTTCCCAGGCCGCCCGGTCATCCGTAAGAAAATACTCACGCATTTCCGAAGCGGAAATATCGATGGTCTTCGGGATGTACAATTCCGCGATGTTCACGCCCTGGATCCCGTCGAACCAGCTGAGACGGCGCGCCTCCTTGCCGGTAACCAGAAGATCCGGCAGCATGCCGAACTGTTTTTTTACATTTTCCAGCACATATTCGCCCCACTTGGCCGTGTTTCCGATAAAGATGTCCGGAAGCGGATATACACAGATCCGCTCCGAAGGAAATATATGCTTGATGATCCGGGTACGTTCTTCACAGGTAAACGGATTCTTCGCGGTCCGGGATTCCTGTGATGATCCCAGGAAAATGCCGACTTCATCGCAAAGCATTTCCGCAGTCCGGATCATTTCCTCATGTCCCAGATGCAGTGTCTGAAAGCGCCCCACCAGGATGCCGAGCCGGTATGGTCTGATCTCCATCGTCATACCTCCGGATCAAACACCGGCATCAGCTGCAGCTTGAAAAGATTCATCCGGTGCAGCCGGTCGATCCGTTCTTTATGTTCCTGGTTCAGGATCACGCCGGTACGGATATATCTGTCCAGCTCGTCATAGGTAAAGCCCAGATTATCCTCGTCAGTTTTTCCGGACAGGCCGTCGATCGGCACTTTATCCACCAGCACCTCCGGCAGTCCCAGTACCCGGCCGATGGCCTTAACTTCTGCCACGGTCAGTTTCGCCATGGGGCTGAAATCGCCGGCAGCATCGCCGTAACGTGTGGAATAACCTACCCAGTCCTCTGAAAGGTTGCAGGTATTTACGACTCTTCCGTTGAAGCACTGAGATACCGCGTACAGCGTGGACATCCGGATCCTGGGAGGCAGATTCGTTTCAGCCTGGACAGACAGCGCGAAGGGGACCGCGTTCCGGATCCCGTTCACCGCCTCCCGGATATTCACTGTATAGGAGCGGATCCCCAGGTGCCTTACCAGAAGCTCCGCCATATCGATATCCTCCTGGACACCGTTGGGCATCAGTACGCCGATCACCCGGTCCTTTCCCAGGGCTTCCGCGCATAATGCAGCTGCTACAGAACTGTCTTTTCCACCGGAGATCCCGAGGACTGCAGTACAGCCCTTGCCGTTCTCTTCAAAAAACGCGCGGATCCATTCCACACATGCATTCTTTACTTTTACCGCATCAAACATACTCTGCTCCTGTATTTCTGTTCTGTCAGGCAGTCCCCTGCCTTTCTTCTGAAAGCTCCGGCAGTTTCATTAGCTCTGAGGCAACCGCCCGGGCAGCGCTGAGCTTGCTGGAAAAACGGCTCCCCCCGACCGGAAGCTGAAGAAAAAACGTCTCAGTGCCGGACGATGTTTCAATCGCGAAATAAACTTCACCGGGGACCGAAGCCTCCGGGTTCGCGGGATCCGCATTACTGAAGGAACCGGTGATCCCGACGCCGATATCCGCCCGGAACGCCTTACGGCAGGCGGCTGCCATTGCCGCCGCTGTTTCCCGCGAATACACGGAATAATTCTGAATGATCCCGGCCGGCACTCCCGCCATGACCTTGGCTTCATTGGAGTAAGTCACATAAGCGCCGCGAAAGATCCCGGACGCCCCTTCCGTATCTGTCAGCAGCGACGAAAGAAGGCCTGCCGTGCAGCTCTCCATCGTGCTGATGGTCTGTTTTCTCTCAATAAGCGTCCGGGTGATCCTTTCAAAGGCTTCACGGACGTCCTGCTCCAATCCATGATCCATCACACATTCCCCTTTACGATACAGGAAACACCGTTCGGGATCACAGCCAGGGACGCGTCTGTTCCCCGGATCTTCCGGGCTTTTTCCAGGGCTTCCTCCAGGGACGCCGCGTACTGCATCTTCATGTCCAGTACCGCCTGCCTGAGTTCCGGCCTCGTCACCATGATCACCGTATGCCGCGTCAGGATCCGCGCCAGGATCTGGCTCTGCCACTGGTCCGGGATCGTCTCTTCCTGCGGAGTCTCCGCGTATTCCTCATACAAAGCCTTCGGCGAGTCCGCGCCTTTCAGCGACCGGTAGAAGCTTTCTCCGCCGATTCCGTCCGCGCATTCCCCCAGAATGACCGCGACCCCGCCCGGCTTCAGCGCGGCTTCCGCCGCTGTCATGCATTTTACGCACTGATACAGGTTCTGATCAAGAGGCGCGCCGCCATTCGTAGTAACTGCAATATCAAAAGGCTCCGTATGGATCCCTGAGTACCGGCTGACATATGCGCAGCCGGCTTCATGCGCCTCGAAAGGATCTCCGGCGAAAGCCGCGGCGGTCTTCTGCTCTTCATCGATCACCACATTGACGATATACCGGAGCTCCGCCATTTCCGCAGCCGCCGCCATATCCCGATGGATCGGATTATTCCGAAGAATGCCGGTTCTGGCATTCGGATCCGCGATGAACCTTCCGCAGTGGTTTCCCAAAACAGTCTTCCTGTCACAGACTCCGGGCAGCACACTCTTTCTTCCGCCGGAAAAACCCGCGAAGAAATGCGGTTCAATAAAGCCCTCAGAGACCAGCAGGTCCGTTTCGACGGCCAGCCGGTCCAGGATCAGCGGCGCACCGGAAGGCAGGATCCCGATCCGGACGTTCCGCGAAGGATCACCCGCATCATGCACCGCGATCCGTTCCTTCAGAAAGATCTCATCGCCTAATTTCGCGCGGAGTTCCTCATCAGAGGTCCCGCGGTGGCAGCCGGTGGCCGTCAGCAATGTGATCCTGATCTCAGGATTTCCTTCCCGAAGCTCTCTTAGCATTTCCGGAAGGATATCCCGGCTCGGCACCGGCCGCGTATGGTCGGAAATAATGACCGTACAGGTACGTGCCTTTTCCGCAAGATCCTTCAGCCGTATCCCGCCGTACGGGTGCTCCATGGCTTCCCGTACCAGTTCCCGTCCGGATCTCCCGGGCTTCGGAAGAGCCTCTGAAGACCGGAGAACGCGGGCGTTTTCCTTTTCTTCATCCAGCATGACGTACCGCAGTCCGAAGGGAAGTTTTACCATGAGCCTTCTCCTTCTTCTGCTTTTCCATTGATATTGGTAAAGGGATCCAGAGGTTTTGTCACCTCCATTTTCCCCTCCGGCGTATATATGACCATACCGCCTGCCGGGATCCCGTAGCCGGTGAAGCCTTCTTCCCGAAGCTCTACCGCTTTTTTCAGTTCCGGCCAGCCTTCATCCTCGCAGTGCGTGTCAAATATGGTCGGGACGAAACCCAGGCAGTCAAAAAGATACGCGTTTTCGAAGTCATTATCCTCGTCATCCCAATGCGGCCAGGCACTGCCCAGCATGATCGTACCTGCCGACATGCCGATAAACAGCGCTCCGTCTTCATACCTCTGCCATAAAAGCTTCCGGATCTCCTCCGGCAGTCCCGTCATTCCGTCCTCTACCTCGCCGCCGGAAATAAAGATCACATCACTTTCCTGAAGCACGCGTTTTGCCTCATCCAGATCCCTGTGGTGCGGAGCCAGAGGCGCCAGCCTGACTGTACACCCGTTCATCGCCTGGATCGTCCGTTCCACCGCAATGAAACGGTCTCCATTGGCTGTTCCGATATGCGCGGCAGCGGGATTCTTTATTCCCAGGGACTTCACCGCGTCCTGAACATATGCCCAGTCATTCTCCCCG
>CADCQD010000180.1 GCA_902803485.1 uncultured Eubacteriales bacterium
GGACCAGAGAGGATATGAGGATATAACTATGGCCGGACCACAGACAAAAGAGCAGAGGGATGAATTGTTTGCGAACGCGCCGGTGCCGAAGGCCCTGGCGACCCTCGCCATCCCCACCATCGTCAGCCAGCTGATCAATCTGATCTACAGCATGGCGGACACGTTTTTCATCGGGCGGACCGGGAATCCCTACATGATCGCGGCGATCTCACTGAGTTTTACACTGTTCATGTTCAATATTCCCATGAGCGGGCTGTTCGGGATCGGCGGCGGAAGCTATATCGCGCGCCTCATCGGCCTGAAGCAGTACGACCGTGTGAAGCATTCCAGCGCTTTCTGTTTTTACGGCGCGCTGGCCCTGGTCCTGGTGTATTCCACCAGCATCATGATTTTTATGAAGCCGCTGCTCAGGCTTCTGGGCGCTTCCCCGGAGACCATCGGCTTTGCCACGCAGTACGTGTGGGTCGTGGTGATCATCGGCAATATCCCGACGGTCCTTTCGGCGACGCTTTCGCACCTTCTCAGAAACGTTGGTTATTCCAAACAGGCCAGCTACGGCCTGTCCGGCGGCGGTATCCTGAACATCATCCTGGATCCTTTGTTCATGTTTGTGATCCTGCCGGACGGGTACCAGGTCCTGGGGGCGGCGCTGGCTACCACGCTTTCCAATACCTGCGCTCTGATCTATTTTATTATTATTTTTGAAAAGACCAAAAAGGAGACCGGGCTTTCCGTACGGCTCGGCGATGTGAAGATCGACAGACAGGACGCAGCGGAGATCTTTAAGGTAGGCCTGCCCTCCGCGCTGACTACGCTGCTCATGGATTTCGCGAACATGTTCCTGAATTCCTCCATGGCAAGGCACGGCGACCTGCAGCTGGCGGCCCTTGGCATCGATCTGAAGATCGAACGGCTTTCCAATGCCATCTGCCTTGGCATCGCCCAGGGCATGCTGCCTCTGGTTGCCTTTAATTATTCCAGAAAGAATTACTCCAGAATGCGGGAGATCCAGCGGGACGCGAGGCTCGCGGGGCTGGTGGTGGCCTTTGTCAGCATCACCTTGTACCAGCTTCTGGCAGGCACATTTGTACATATTTTCATCAGCTCCAAAGGAGACGCGGCGTCAGTAGCCACCACCATCGCCTTCGGCATCCTGTTCCTCAGGATCCGGTGCCTGGCCGCGCCGTTTACGATGCTGAACTTTGTATCCTCCAACGGTTTCCAGGCTACAGGCGACGGACGGATGTCCCTGATCCAGGTCTTTTTCCGGCAGGTCGTTCTGTACTTCCCGCTGCTGTACGGCCTGAACGCCCTGTTCGGCCCGGTGGGCCTGGTAGCGGCTTATCCGGCAGCGGAGCTTATGTCCAGCATCATTTCCACCATCCTTCTGGAGCGGAAGATGAAGCGCGTCAAACAGGAATTCATCGCGTCCGGGCAGGTGCTTTGACCAGGCGCCCCGACGCCTGACGACCACAGCAGGGATCACGCCGGAACCTGAAACAGACAGAAAAGAGAGACAGAATTATGAAATTATTACTTCGTTTATCCAGGGAAGCCTCCAGATACAGAGGCATGTACGCGGTCGCGATCCTTTCCACCTTCCTCCTGACTGCCGTCAATCTGACGGCGCCCCGTGTCCTTTCCGCGCTGACGGGCTTCGTGGAGCGGGGGATGGATGAGTCCAGCGTGAAAACGATCTGGCTCCTGACCGGGGCCCTTGTGGTCCTGTATCTCTTCCGGGTCCTGTTCCGGTTCCTCAGCAATTATGTGGCTCACAAGGCCGCATGGCTTCTGGTGGGCGGCGTCCGCCGGAAAGTCTATGACAAGCTGGAGCGTCTGGACCTGAGCTTTTTCCATGACAAACAGACCGGCGATCTGATGAGCCGCGTCATTAATGATACCAGGGATTTTGAACTGCTGTACGCCCATATGATCCCGGAGATCATTACCAATATCGTCACCTTCACGGGCGTCCTGGTGATCCTTCTCCTCATCAACTGGAAACTGGCGCTGATCACCTGTTTCCCGATCCCCCTGGTCCTCCTGTCCGGCGTGTATTTTTCTAAAAAAGTGCGGCCCCTGTTCCGGCTGTCCCGGAAAAAAGAAGGTGAACTGAACGGCAAGCTCCAGGACAATCTTTCCGGCATTCACGAGATCCAGTCTTTCGGCCGGGAGGACTACGAGACGGAGCGTTTCAATGTGAAGAACTTCGAACAGGTCGGCGCCATGCTGCATGCCCTGAAGGTCAGCGCGGTCTTCCACCCGTCCGTGGAATTCATGTCGTCCCTGGGTACGATCCTGGTGGTCTGCTGCGGCGGATTCATGGCCTATAAAGGCGGCCTTTCCGTAGAAGATATCGTATCCTTTGTCCTGTATCTGGGATTGTTCTACCAGCCGGTAGCCGGTATGGCGAACCTTCTGGAGAACATGCAGCAGTCCATGGCAGGGGCGGAGCGAGTGTTTATGATCTTTGACGCGCCCACGGTCATCAGGGACCGGGAAGGCGCCGTGGATCTGGGCGTTTCCGAGGGGAAGATCGAGTTCGATCATGTGGACTTCTCCTATGAGGAAAACGAGCCGGTGCTTCGCGACATTTCCTTTACCGCGCAGCCCG
The DNA here is from genome assembly GCA_902803485.1 of uncultured Eubacteriales bacterium. Lineage (GTDB taxonomy): Bacteria > Bacillota > Clostridia > Lachnospirales > Lachnospiraceae > UBA1267. The sequence goes on from CADCQD010000180.1 coordinate 2,615, forward strand.
GGATGATGGTGGCCTTTGTGGGCCCCACCGGCGTAGGAAAGACGACCATGACGCAGCTGGTGTCCCGGTTCTATGAACCCACCTCCGGCCGTATCCTGATCGACGGGAAGGATATACAGAACGTCACGGTGGAAAGCCTCCGCCGGAACATATCCCCGGTCCTGCAGGACACCTTCCTTTTTAACGGGACCATCAAGGAAAACATCGGCTACGCGAAGCCGGAAGCTTCCGATGAGGAGATCATGGAAGCCGCGAAAGCCGCCTTTATCCATGACGATATCATGGTGATGCCGGACGGCTATGATACGGAAGTAGGGGAACGGGGCGTACGGCTTTCCGGCGGCCAGAAGCAAAGGATCGCCATTGCCCGGGCCATTCTCCGGAAGTCGCCCATCATCATCCTGGATGAGGCGACAGCCTCCGTGGACGTGGAGACCGAACGCGAGATCCAGCGGGCCATCGGCAGCATTGCCGGGAAACGGACCATCCTTGCGGTGGCGCACCGCCTGTCCACCATCCGGAAGGCGGATCTGATCCTGGTGATCCACGAGGGCAGGATCGCGGAGTCCGGCACGCATGAGGAGCTGGTGGCGCTTGGCGGCATCTACGCGCGCATGAACCGGATCCAGTCCAATGCGTAAGAAAGTATTCGCTTTTTTATAAAAGTTATAGTATAATATTCATTTAGCGGTAATGCCGCTGTCCGCCGCGAAAGGATCGGCGGCCGGAACGGCCTGCGCTTAAGAAGGGAGCGGAGCATTATGTCAGTCAGGGCAGTATTTGATGAATTTACGGAGATGGTGCGGGAAGAAAAGCTTCCTCTGGAAAGTGTGGCTGTCGCGGACGGGGAAGAGATCCTCTGCGAGGCGCATTTTGTACAGGATGTGCCCAGAAATATTTATTCCCATACGAAAAGCTATATGGCGACCGCAGTGGGCATCGCCATTGACGAAGGCCTGCTGACCCTGGACACAAGGCTGACGGATCTTTTTCCGGAAGCGGTCCCGGAGAATGCGGATGAGCGTCTTTCACTGATCACGCTCCGCAGCCTCCTGACCATGTCCAGTGGTTTCGGGAAAGGGCTCCTGATGGGCGCGGACAGGCGTCAGGGCGCTGGTTATCCGGATTACATCCGCTATATGCTCAGCCAGCCCATGATGTATCTTCCGGGCAGCCGCTTTGATTATTCCACCGCGGACAGCATCCTGGCGGGACGCATGGTAGAAAAGGTGACCGGAAAGACCCTCGGCGCGTATCTCTATGAAAAGGTGTTCTCCAGGCTCGGCCAGGGCTGGCCGATCTGGGAAACGGATACGGAAGGGCATCAGATCGGCGGCGGCGGTATGTTCATGCGGCTTTCGGACATGCTGAAGATCGGCCAGGTATACCTGAACGGCGGTAC
>CADCQD010000181.1 GCA_902803485.1 uncultured Eubacteriales bacterium
AAAGGAGCATATATGAAACTCGAACCGATCATTCAGTCGCTTTTAGACACAGATCTGTATAAATTCAATATGAACCAGGTCATCTTCCATAAACACACGGACCTGAACGGCGAATACTATTTCAAATGCCGGAATGAAAATGTGGTCTTCACACAGGAAATGTTTGACGAGATCAATGAACAGATCGACCACCTCAGCCGCCTGCGCTTTCAGAAGGACGAACTCGAATACCTCCGGGGCATCCGGTTTCTGAAGAATGACTATGTAGAGTTTCTCCGGCTCTGGCATCCGATCCGCGATTACGTGGAAACGAGCCTCTCCGGGGACGGAGAGCTGCATGTGATCGTCCGGGGGCCTCTGTTCTCCGCCATGCAGTTTGAGATCTACCTGCTGGAGATCATTAATGAAGTCTATTTCCGGATGCAGTATGATTATGAGGAGCTGCTTGCCTCTGCCCGCAGGCGGCTTTCGAAAAAGATCGAAGATTTCCACTCCGGGAAATATAACTTCTCCTTCGCGGAATTCGGCTGCCGGCGGCGGCTCTCCCGGGAATGGGAAGATGAAGTGATCCGGCGGCTTTCCGAAGAACTGCCGAACTGCGTAGGTACTTCAAACGTCTATCTCGCCAAGAAGTACCATATGACGCCCATCGGCACCTATGCCCATGAATTTGTCCAGATGTACCAGGGCATCGACAATATCCCCCTGGCCTATACGAACCATTATGCCATGGAAGACTGGTATAATGAATATCAGGGCGACAATGGAACCGCGCTTACGGATACCATCACGACAGACCTGTTCCTCAGGGATTTCAACCGCGCCATGGTAAATAACTATACCGGTGTCCGCCACGATTCCGGCAACCCCATTGAATGGGGCGAGAAGATCATTGCCCATTACAAAAAATACGGCGTGGATCCGAAAACGAAGCTCCTGCTTTTCAGCGACAGCCTGGATTTCGCGAACGCGGAAGACCTGCACCGCTACTTCAGCGGCAGGACCAAGGTCAGTTTCGGCATCGGGACCTTCGTCTCCAATGATACCGACGTGGATCCCCTGAATATCGTGATCAAGCTGCAGTATGTGAACGGCCGCCCGGTGGCGAAGCTGTCCGACAGCCCCGGAAAGACCATGGCCCAGGACGAAGAGTATCTCCAGTACCTGGAAGGCGCCGTACGTTTCCGCCTGCAGAGAGAAAAATAAAAGCAGCACTGCTGTACCGCCATATGAACCGGTCCCCGGGAGTCAGATCAAACGTCTGACTCCCGGGGACCGGTTCGCTGCGGGACTGTTTTTCTTTTATGATTTAATCCGTATACTTCGGCAGATAATCTCCGTGGGCGTCGATCAGGTCGTCCACCATCTTCTTGATGGTGTCAATATCCAGCTCGCTTCCGGTATGCGGATCCAGCATCGCGGCCTGGTAAATATGCGAACGCCTGCCGGTGACTGCGGCTTCGATGGTCAGCAGCTGTACATTGATGTTGGTCATGTTCATGGCAGCGCACTGCACAGGCAGCGGGCCGACGTTACAGGGCAGGATACCGCGCGTATTGACAAGGCACGGAACTTCCACGCAGGCTTCCTCCGGAAGGTTCGAGATCAGATGGCCTGTATTCAGCACATTGCCGCCGATCTCATCCGGGACGCCGGTGACGATGGCTTCCATGATGCGGGATGCGTATTCCCGGGAACGGGTATGCTCCTTTACGCCCTGCTCCACCAGCTCCGCGTACTCTTTCTTCCATCCCTCGATCTGGTTCACGCAGCGCCGCGGATATTCGTCCAGCGGAATATTATAGCGCTCGATCAGTTCCGGATAGTTCTTCTTAATGTAGAACATATTGTACTCGGCATTGTGCTCCGAAGACTCGGTGCAGTAATAGCCGAAATGATTGATATAATCCAGACGGACCTTGTCTTTGAAGTCCGGATCCGCCATCTTCTCCGGCACCCTGCGTTTGATCTCCGGATACAGGTCATTGCCGTCCTTGTCCTGGATCTTCAGGAGCCAGCCCATATGGTTGATGCCGGCGATCAGCTCTTTCCGGCCCGGGAGCCTGTCTTCCATTCCGAGTTCCCGTAAAAGCGTTTCCGAGCAGACCTGGACACTGTGGCAGAGGCCTACGGTCTTTATGCCCGTATAGCGCTGCATGTACCCGGAAAGCATGGCCATCGGATTTGTATAATTCAGGAACAGCGCGTCCGGGCAGACTTCTTCCATGTCCCGGGCGAAATCCCGGAGCACCGGAATGGTCCGGAGCGCGCGCATGATGCCGCCGATGCCGAGGGTATCGCCAATGGTCTGGCGGAGGCCGTATTTCTTGGGTACTTCAAAGTCAATAATGGTGCAGGGATCATACAGCCCTACCTGGATCGCGTCCACCACGAAGTTCGCGTTGCGGAGCGCGTCCTTCCGCTGTTCCACTCCCAGATAGCACTCGATCTTTCCGTAGCCGCCCAGGGCATTCCGCATGGCATTCAGAATGGTCTCGCTTTCCTTCAGCCGTTCCCCGTCAATGTCATACAGCGCGAATACGCTGTCTCTGAGGGCTTCCGTGCATAAACAGTCGCCGATGACGTTCCGGGCAAATACAGTGCTGCCCGCGCCCATAAATGTGATCTTCATTCTTCGTCCTCCTTCAAATAAAAAATCTCGCCGCCCAGGTACTCCGCCTCCTCCGGATCATGCGTCACCAGGATCACAGTCTTTCCCCTGAGCCGTTCTTTGACTTCATCCATCACATGCCGGCGGAGCTCTTCATCCAGTCCCTTAAAGGGTTCATCCAGAAGCAGCAGATCCGGCGCGTACATCATCGCGCGCGCGATGCTGACGCGGCGCTTCATTCCGCCGCTGTATTCCCGTACCGGCTTTGAAAGGCTCTCCTCCGGGATCCCGAGCTTTACAAGTTCTCCGCGGATCTCCTGCGGCCGGACGCTTCTTCCTGTCACCAGCCGGACATTGGCTGCCGCGGTAAAATCTTCGCAGAGCCGGTCTTCCTGAAATACGAAACCGATCCGTTCCGGTACCCCCGTGATCTCCCCGGCATCCGGCGCCAAAAGCCCCGCGATCAGCATAAGGAGCGTGGTTTTCCCCGATCCTGACGGCCCCATGACGCAGGTGGTCTTTCCCTCAGGGAAGCGGATATTCCGGTCCAGAAGCACCGTATTTTCGTTAAATCGCTTTGTCACACCGGTCAGAACAATATCGCTCACAGCTTCTCACCTCCGGCAAAAAAACGTCTCAGGAGCCACAGAAACGCTTTTTCTGTCAATACACTGAGGATCACGATGATCACCGTCCACGCGAAAAGATCGCAGGTCTCAAAATAGATCTTGGACTGGTACAGGGCGCCGCCGATGGACCCCGAGACCACGCCGATGATCTCCGCAGCGATGCCGGATTTCCAGGCCATGCCGATGGAGATCGTGCAGGCGGACAGCAGGTAGGGCCGGATGCCCGGAAGTTCAATATACAAAAACCGCCGGTACCAGGGCACCCGGTAGAGAGCCGCCATTTCATTCAGCTTCGGATCCGTGCTTAACACTCCCTGAAGCACGTTGCTGTAGATGACCGGAAAGGTGATCAGAAACGAGATAAAGACCGTCAGCTGGCTGAAATTCAGCCAGATCAGGCTGAGAATAATGAAAGACGCCACAGGGACCGACCGGAAGGTGACCACATAAGGCCAGAGAAGATATTCGATCAAAGAAAAACGCCCCGCTAAGACCGCGGCAAGAAAACCCGCGGTCAGGGCGAGGACGAAACCCAGAAGGATCCGGGCCATGGTATAGAACACCGTACTGAAAAAACCTTTTTCACGCCAGATCGTGGTGAGACGCACAAGTACCCGGAGCGGAGAAACCAGAAGGACGTCGTTCCCCACCGCTGCGGATACCAGATGCCACACAAGCAGCGCCAGAAGTACCGCCAGTGTTCTGTACCAGAAGGTTTTTTTCATATACTTTCCTTTAATTCCGCCGCGTCTGCCGGATCCCGGCTTCAGACGCGGCGGGATCATCAGCGTTTTACGGCATCAGATAAAAATCTTCTCCGGGCAGCGCGCCGCCTACCGCCTTGGGTTCCAGGTCAAACAGCACCTGAAGATATCCCTCGGTCATGGTCTTCATTTCTTCACCGGTAATGCAGACGATATTGCAATAGGGGATGGCCTTTTCGGCAACCGCAGCCTTTACGATATCAAACTGTTCGATCAGTGCCGCGGCTTCCGCCGGGTTATCATTGACGTATTCCGTAGACTTTCTGTATTCCTCAAGGAATGCTGCCAGGGCTTCAGGATGCTCTTTGGCAAACTCTTTCCGCACCAGGATGCCGGCGGTGATGAACTCGCTGCCGTTATCCAGCTGATTCCATTCTTCCGTCAGGTTCAGGGCGATGTGAAGTCCTTCCACCTGGCCGGAGGCAACGGTTACATAAGGCTGCGGCAGCATGGCGACCGCGTTGCCTTCTTCCTTCAGAAGCGCGACCACTTCCGTGGGCTCGCTCTTCCATTCCATGGTCACGTCCGTATTGATATCCAGGCCATGCTCGGAGAGCAGATACGTCAGAGCGTATTCCGGCGTGGAACCCTTGCCGGTGGCATAGATGGTACGGCCCTTCAGGCTCTCGATATCCGTAACGGTCTCTCCGTCTTTTTCACAGATGTAGATGACGCCGAGGGTATTCACCGCGGCAAACTGAATCGCGCCTTCGGTCTTTCCGTAAAGTACGGCGCCCAGGTTGACCGGGAGTGCCGCAATGTCCAGGTCGCCTTTGATGAGGAGAGGTGTGATCTCATCCGCGGAACCTGCCAGTGTAAAATCATAGCTGTTTTCAGAACCGCCTTCTTCCGCGTCCGCAAGAAGCTTCACCATACCCATGGTGGTGGGCCCCTTCAGGCCGGCCAGCCGGATGGTCACTTCATCCGCAGTTTCCGCTTCTTCTGCCGGTTCTTCTTCCGCGGCAGGAGTCTCTTCCTCTGCTGCCGGTTCCTGAACTTCTTCCTGCGCTTCCTCTTCAGCTGCAGGCCGGGTCTCAACGTTTACGTTGATCGTTCCGCATCCCGCGAATACGGTCAGCGTAAAAATCAGCGCGAACAATAAAGCAAATACTTTTTTCATAATTTCCGCCTTTCTGAAAGCCGTTCCGCTTCATGCCGGAGCGGTCTCCTCTTTCTTACCGGCAGTATCTTATCAGAAAAAGCATTTATGGTTTGTTGCATATGCAACAATCAGGAATTCTTTTCGAATTTTATGATCCGGAAATGATTCCGTCTGTATTCGATCAGACCTTCATCCCGCATCTTTGAGAGTTCCCGGCACATGGCTGCCCGGTTCGCGCCGATGTATGCCGCAAGGTCTTCCCGGGTCATGGAGATGGTAAAGCTCCGGCCGCCCGCCCGGTTTGCCGCATGGGTAAAAAAGGTGATCAGCTTGTCACGGATCGTAATATTGGAAAGGACCTGGATCCGCCGGTTCATGGTCAGCGCCCGTTCCGCCAGCATAGCCGTAAACCTCCGCCGAAGGTCCCGGGCCCTGGCGTCCTGCGGCGCGGGTTCCCCGTACAGCTCCGCCAGAGACAGCCACAGGATCTCCGTATGCTCGGAAGCGCGGATATAGGTGGGCGAATCCTTGATCTTTAAATAGCACAGGGATTCACCGAAGGTCCCGCCCGGGATCACGTTGGCCATGATCATGCGGTTTCCGTCCGGATCATCCGTCATCGCCTGGACCGCGCCGGACAGTACAAAACCGAATTTTTTCAGCGGCTCTCCCGCGTGGTGAAGGAACATTCCCTTCTGATAGGTCTTATATTCCGCGCGGAGAAGCTGAAGCGCGTCAAAAAGTCCGGCTTCGGAAATACCGCGGAAAAGCGTGCAGTTTTCCAGAAGCTTCGTATATTTTCTGACAGCCGCGTCTCTGTCCATGTGGCCTCCCCCCATATACGGCACAGTGCCTGTGCCATATACAAACACTCCGGGAAGCAGGACTGCTCCCCGGAGGCTGATCAAAGACGAAACGTCTTTGCCTGTTATTTATCTTTTCCGGTGATCTCGTCCGAAACCGCGTCCGCAGCATCCGAAACCGCTTCCTCCGCAGCTTCCGCCGCTTCTTTTACGGTTTCTTCCGCAGCTTCCGCGAGCACTTCCTCACCGCCGATCTTTCTTCCGCATTTCGGGCAGAAGATCACATAAGGATCTACGACCGCGCCGCAGAAAGGACAGGTCTTGACTTCAAGACCGGCCACGTCCATGGTCGGATTTGTGATCTCTTCATAATACGCGGATTTGACCAGGCCGTTGAAAAGCGGAACGATCAAGGCAAGAAGGATCAGCGCTACGACCAGCAGGAAAATAAAGAAGCCGCCGATCTTCGGGATCAGGCCGAGAAGTCCCAGGACCAGGACCACAATAACGCCCGCCGCAACAGGAAGCAGGTCTGTCAGGAACATGGACAGCTTGTATCCGTCTGTGCGTTCTTTGGAGACCTTGATGGCATCCGTAGGCTTTACGTCCGGTTCATTGACCAGGATATAGGGGACCAGGCGGTATTCATAGGCGCGGATGATCGCGAAAACGATACCGACGATGGGGATCAGCCCCCACAGGAAAGTCCACAGGGTGGCCCAGCCCATACCGCACAGTGTGCGCTTAATGGTCGCCCAGTCTTTGAAAGCGTCAAAAAGCTGAACGGCGCGTACCTGCTCGCCCCGGTAGCCATGCAGGAAGACCATGGTCATGCCGACGCTCATCAGAAGTGAAACAGCGATTCCGAGACCCGGAATCGTAATGCCGCACAGGAAGCTGAATACACTTGTCAAAAAGCCCGAAAGAAGACTGATAGCCCAGAGACGGATAGGCTTTTTAAATACTACTTGAAGTGCTCTTGTCACAATAGTTTTAATCATAAGATCCCTCCCTTTCCTTATCTGTCCCTCAGATACTCTCGATCTGGGTCCATATTAATTATAGATTACTCTCATATTTCCGATTTGTAAAGAACTGTCCTGCGCGATTTTGTTTTTTCTTTCGGGACAGCTCCGGAAAATATATGTCCTTCCGGTCCTGTTAAGCAGCGTACTTCTGTGGTATAATGAGAAAAACAAGCATCTTCCGCGGCAAAAAGCCCGGAAGATCATGATCAAGGAGGATCATCCATGAGTAAATATAAGATCCGGGACTATGTGCCTGATCTGCCCATTGATTACGCGAAAGAGCCCTATGGCACCGCGTATAAGGGTCTGTTCCGGCAGACTGTGGATATGAACGGTACCGGCCGCGAGATCATCACCTTCGTACCGGACGACTACTTTCCGCTTCACAAAGGCGCGCTGATCTTTGTACCCGCAGGAATCAGTGCTGAGGATTTTGTCAATGCGTCCAAATGGGTGGAGATCGCGAAGAAAAATTCCATCTGCCTGGTATTCCTTACCGCGGATAAAAAATGGGGCAGGCCGGAAACGGAAAATGAGTTCATCTATAAAGCCTTCAACCAGGCCTTCCACTCCACCGGCGTCATCAACTTTGACCAGAAATATGCCGTGGGCTATGGCGACAGCGCCACCTTCCTCGCGAAATACCTGGCATATCATTCTCTGCTTCTGGCCGGCGCCGTGCTCTTCGGGCCGGAGGACATGCCGAAGGCTGCCGTATCAAAGGCCCGGGATACGCACAGGCTCCCCATCTGGGTCGTGAATGAAAAAGGATCGGAAACTCCGGTCCTGACAGAATACTATAAGAAGAGGAATCTGTGCCTGGACGAGCATCTGAAAAACGACTGGGCCAGGGTCTATAACGAGCGGATGCTGCCCGCGGATGAAGATGAGCGCACCCAGGCCTGCAGCAGAGTCTGGGTCAGTGAAGTGAAAAACGCGAAGGAACTGTATAAAAACGCGGCATGGACGGAACGGGCGTACATGGATTTCCTGATCAGGCGCTACCATCATGACCACCTCAGCACCACGCAGCTGAAGGTCAACTTCACCCTGGATGAGATCGGCGTCAAGGTCTTTAAGAAACGGATGCCTCATGCCTCCTTCGCAGAGCCGCAGGAACGCATCTGGTCTGTATACGCGCCTTCCGACTATACACCGGATCACGCGTATCCGATGGTCGTGGTCAGCCACGGCTTTGAATGCACCCACGATCTGATGATCAAGAACACGGATTTCTGGAAGATCGCGGAGCACCGGAAGTTCATCGCTGTGTTTACACAGGCGCTTCCGAACACCGGCTCAAATTACGGCCTGCCCCGCTGGCGCAGCGACGGCCTGGCGCCTCAGCGCGCTTTCCGGATGTCACGGAAGCCGGATTCCAAAGAGGAATTCCAGTCCGAGATCAATTATTTCCGTACCGTCGTGGAGGACGTGAAAAAGCACTACAACATCGACGCCTCCCGGATCTACTGCACCGGCCATTCCAACGGTTCCATCATGACCTACGGCCTGTCCATGGAAATGGGCGACGTCTTCGCGGCATCCGCGCAGATCGGCGCGTCCTGCTGGCAGTTCGATTCCATCGACGATATGCCGAAAGATCATTACCGCATGCCGGCACTGAACCTGTCCTGTGAAAATGACCGCTGGAAGGATCCTTACAATAAGGAAGATCCGCTGTACTGGGAACTTCTGTGGCGCAGGGTAGAGAATGGCGTGGATCCGGACGCGGAACCCTTCGTCCTGGACAACGGCACGGTGATCACCTACGTCTGGAATAATCCGGACGGTATCCCGGTGGTGAAATTCGCGATCTACCGGGATTCGAACCACTCGTTCCACAGCGGCATCGCCTGGTACGTCTGGGACGAATTCCTTTCCAATTACAGCCGGGGAGAAGACGGCACACGTTATTACGGCGGCCGCGCGATCCGGTAACAGTCACGGGAAGCGGCACAGACCCGTATTGCGGGCCATATAAAGAGAAGCAGGGGGCTTGAAAGCCCCCTGCTGTTCGTTATTCTGCTGTGCCGGCTACGCCTGTGGTTCCCGCGTAACGGCTGTTGATATATTTCATACTGCGGATGTATGCCGCCCTGGACGGCAGATGTTCGATCATCAGCGGGAGATTCGGATCTTCCTCGTTGACCTTCCTGACATAATAGTCCAGATCGAACATTCCCTTGCCTACGGGCGCTTCCTTCACCTGGAACGTCAGCTTCTGCTGCAGGATAAAATCCTTAAAATGACAGCTCACGATCCTGCCGTGCAGCTTTTCAAAGACCTCATCCATAAACTTCTGCTGATAAAACACGCGGTCATAGGAATTCATCCAGTTGACCATATCCAGATGGACCGCCATCCGGGGAGAGCCTACGTCCTGGATCAGCTTCAGATATTCATCCGGTCCTGTGGGGACCATCCAGGGCATGGGTTCAATGGCGTAATGGGTCTTTTCCGGTGCGGCCTTCTCAAGGATCTCCTGCGTCTTTTCCACCATCCGCGCGTAAAAATCCGGATCAAAGTTTTCAAAATACGCGCCGTCCCAGATATCGCCCGCGGCTCCGCTGATATTCGCGCAGCATTTCGCGCCGATGTGATCCGCCAGCTTCAGCTGTTCCACGCACTTTTCAAAAGCCTGATCTGCTTCTTTTTTATTCGGAGACATCGGATTCGACCAGGCGCCGACCTCCGCGATCATAATGTCATAGTCATCCGCCGCCTGCTTATAGGCATCGATGGATCTAAAGTCCGCATGGTAATCCAGGGGGAAGGACGCAGCGCGAACGCCGAGCGCCTTCATATCCTCCGCCCATTTCACGGGGCTTGAGGACTTCATTTCATAATTCATGCCAAGTCTCATCTAATCTCCTACTGTATCAGTCCTCCAGTGACTTGTAATACAGCATGCAGTGGCAGAATCCTTCGTATTCGGGATCCTTGATCTGATCCCGGAATTCCTGGCACATGCATTTATATTCGGGCTTGATCTCTGTTCTGCAGGGGCAGTAACCGCCCTTCTTTTCCAGTCCTTCACGAATGATCTTTACGATTTCCTCATCCGGATTTAATGTGATCTTCATCTTGCAGCCTCCTGTTCTTCCGGCAGTATTACCGGGCGCTTCATTGCCGGTAAAGATCCGGCTCACTCATCTGTCTCTTCCTCCGCAGCTCCCTGATCCTGCTCCACAATGGAGATCAGTGTCAATCCCTTAGCCGGCGCGGTAGGCCCCGCCGCGCTCCTGTCACAGGCATCCAGCGCTTCCTGCATTTTCGAAAGCGGCCAGAGCCCGCAGCCGATCTTAACCAGCGTACCTACAATGATCCGCACCATATTGTACAGAAATCCGTTTCCGACGATCCTGAGGGTGATCATATCTCCGGTTTTTTCTATGGTCAGCGAATAGACCGTCCGGACCGTGGTTTTTACGGATGCCCGGATATTGCAGAAGCTCTTGAAATCATGCTCGCCTACCACCACTTCCGCGGCTTTCCGCATCTTTTCCACATCCAGCGGATAATAGAAAAAATAGGAATTCAGCCGCTCCAGGGGATCCGGCAGCACCCGGTTCAGGATCCGGTATTCGTAGGTTTTAATGCTCCGTACTTTCCGGGGATGATAATCCGGCGGGACCTCCTCGCTTTCCTGGACCACGATATCCGGCGGAAGGCTTTCATTTATCGCGAATTTGAATTTATCACCCGGGATCCGGGATTCCGTATCAAATACACAGATATTGCCCCGCGCGTGTACGCCGGAATCCGTCCGGCTGGCGCCGATGACCGTGATCTTTTCCTTCAGCATACGGCTCAGCTCGCGGTTCAGGATCTCCTCGATGGAGACGCCGTTCGGCTGGACCTGCCATCCCACATAATTCGTTCCGTCATACGCGACGGTCAGCCTGATCCTTCTCATGGCGCTATCCTCACAGGACTTTACTCACAAGGATCATACAGGCCAGATACACAAGTAAGACCAGATACGCCAGATAATCATGCGTCTGATACTTCAGCGGATACATCTTCGTCCGCCCTTCGCCTCCGTGGTAGCAGCGCGCTTCCATAGCCAAGGCCAGGTCATTCGCCCTCCTGAAGGAGGATACAAACAGCGGGATCAGCATCGGTACCATGGCCTTTGCTTTTTTTATCAGGCTTCCGCCGTCAAAATCCGCGCCGCGGGCCATCTGCGCTTTCATGATCTTATTGACCTCTTCCACCAGGATCGGGATGAACCGGAGCGCAATGCTCATCATCATCGCCAGATCATGGACCGGGAACCTGAAGATCTTTAAAAAGCTCAGGGACTTTTCAAGCCCGTCCGTCAGATCGTTCGGCGTAGTAGTCAGCGTCATCACGGTGGATCCGAGGATCAGAAGGATCAGGCGGACCACCATATACGCGGCAGTGACCAGGCCTTCTTTCGTGATCCTCAGTTTCCAGAACCGGACCAGTACCTCGCCGTCCACCAGGAAAATGTTAAACAGCGCGGAGATCACCAGGATCACTACGATACTCCTCAGGCCCCGGAGCATAAAATGCACCGGCACCCGGGAAAGAGCGATCACGCCGGCAAGAAACAGCGCGGCAAACAAATAGCAGTAGAAACTGTGCCCGACGTAAAGCGAAATAATATAGATCAGTGTAAAAGCCAGTTTGACACGGGGATCCAGTTTATGGATCAGAGAATCCGCTTCATAATACTGTCCCAGTGTAATATCACGAATCATGCGTTAAGATCCTTAAGATTTCCTTCTTCGCTTCCTCCACCGTCATGATATCTTCATCAATGGGGAAACCTTTTTTCTTTAATTCATGCGCCACATAGGTGACCTGCGGCGCGGAAAGCCCGATTTTTTCCAGTTCCTGGTACGACCGGAACACATTCTTAGGCGTATCATCCATAATGATCCGGCCATCATTCATCACCAGGATCCGGTTCGCGTATTCCGCCACGTCTTCCATACTGTGAGAAACAAGGATCACCGCGATCCGCTGCGACCAGTTCAGTGTCCGGATCAGCTCCAGGATCTCATCCCTGCCCTCCGGATCCAGGCCGGCGGTAGGTTCGTCCAGGATCAGATAATCCGGATTCATCGCCAGGATCCCCGCAATGGCCACACGCCGTTTTTGTCCGCCGGACAGCTCAAACGGCGACTTTTCAAAAGTACTTTCATCCATGGCCATTACCTTCAGTGCCGCGCGGGCATTTGCCTCCGCTTCCTTCGGGCTCTGGCCCATATTTTTCGGGCCGAACATGACGTCCTTCAGAACGTCCGATTCAAACAGCTGGTGGTCCGGATACTGGAATACGATGCCGACCTTCTGCCGGAGAAGTTTCAGGGAAAAATCCTTTTCAAAGATGTCCCGGCCATCAAAATATACATGGCCCTCCGTCGGTTTCAGAAGGCCGTTCAAAAACTGCACCAGCGTGGATTTTCCGGAACCTGTATGGCCGATGATACTCACGAACTCGCCCTTCCGGATCTCCAGACTGACGTCCTGAATGGCATAGCGCCTGACCTTCTGGTCCGGATCATAGACGTAGCTGACATGATCTACCTTAATCGACATAGCGCCTCCACCAATTCATCCACCGTCAGGATCCCCTCCGGCAGCGCGATCCCTTCTTTTCTGAGTTCATCCGCGAGCTCCACCACCTGGGGCACACGCATATGATGTTCTTTCAACTTATCTATCCGGGAGAAGATCTCTTTCGGCGTACCGTCCATCACGATCTTTCCGTGGTCCATCACGACCACCCGGTCCACGTCCACGACTTCCTCCAGATAGTGCGTGATCATCACAACTGTGATCTTTTCCTGCCTGTTCAGCTCATGCACCGTCCGGAGCACCTCTCTGCGTCCCTCCGGATCCAGCATGGCCGTCGGCTCGTCCATCAGGATGCATCTGGGCTTCATCGCGAGAAGCCCGGCAATGCCGATACGCTGTTTCTGGCCGCCGGACAGTTTATTGGGAGAAGACAGCCGGTATGCTTCCATTCCGACACGCTGCAGAGCAAAAGCGACCCGGGCGATGATCTCCTCTGAAGGGATCCCCAGATTCTCCGGCCCGAATGCCACGTCCTCTTCCACCACATTGCTGATGATCTGGTTGTCCGGATTCTGGAAGATCATACCGGCTTCTTTTCTGAGTTCCCAGAGATTCTCGATCTCCTGGACGTCTCTTCCCGAAAAGATCACCGTACCTTCCGTGGGCATGAGAAGCGCGTTGAGATGCTTCGCGAAGGTGGATTTCCCGCTGCCGTTATGTCCGAGTACCGCAACAAAACTGCCTTCCTCGATATCCAGCGTGACTCCGTCCACGGCGCGCATCGTCTTGACGAGATTGTCATTCTCATCATACTCCCTGTATTCATGCACCAGATCCCGGATCTTTATAAGAATATTTCTCATTTGCCGATGATAAATAAGGGCCTCCTTTTTGAAAAGGAGGCCCGATCCTTTTACTTTTCAACCAGAAGTGATTTTCCGGTCATTTCCTTTGGCTGTTCCATCCCCATGAGCTCCAGGAGCGTCGGTACGATATCCGCAAGGCAGCCGCCCTCACGGAGACCATATTTCGGATCCGCATTTACCAGGATAAACGGGACCGGATTCGTGGTATGCGCTGTAAACGGCTCACCGGTTTCGTAATCGATCAGCTGCTCGCAGTTTCCGTGGTCCGCGCAGATAAACAGCTGGCCGTCCACCTGTTTGATAAACTCCACGACCTCACCTACGCACTCGTCGATCACTTCCACAGCCTTCACGGCGGCTTCCACCACACCGGTATGGCCCACCATATCGGGATTCGCGAAGTTGATGATGATCACGTCAT
>CADCQD010000182.1 GCA_902803485.1 uncultured Eubacteriales bacterium
CCGGCGCGGCCTCCCGGAGCCTGTCTGTTTGAAAAAAGTATAGCATAACTCCGGAAAAGAAAACACTCTCTTTCTCATTGTTATCGGGCGGGAAAGACCTGATAACGAAACAGCCCGGATCTGATCCGGGCTGTTTCTTAAGGCCAGTCCGCCGGCGCCGGATCCTGTCAGATACGGATCCAGGGCGCCTGCGCTTCAAACAGTTTATCCACCATTTCTTTGATCTCCGCCAGGGAACACATGGTCGCCGTGAGCGGATCGAAATAGCAGGCCTGATAGATTTTGTCACGGTCGCCGGTGAGGGCGCCTTCCACTGCCAGTTCCTCGCAGCGGGCACTGACGTTGTTCAGAAGGGCAAGCTGCGGCGGAAGGGGGCCGACGTGGATCGGCTCCAGCCCCTTCTGGCTGGCCAGTACCGGCACCTCTACGCAGCATCCCTCCGGCAGGTTGTCGATCAGTCCGAAGTTCCGGACGTTTCCGTTGAATTCAAAGGGGGTTCTGTCTCCGAAGACCGCATTGAAAATGTACGCGGCGTACTCATGGCCGCGGGCAAGATCGACCGGCTCCTTCATAAACGCGCCGAACTCTCTCTTACGCCGCGTGACGTGGGATTCTTCGCCGGGCACATGCTCCGCCTTGTTCCACATGTCCAGCCGGTCCAGGCCCGGATTCCAGCCGGTGCCATGCGTGCAGTACTTTTCCAGAAGGTCCGGACGCTTGCGGAACCACCAGACGTACTCGCTGTTGTGTCCGGAAGACTCCGTGACGTAATAGCCGAGATGCAGGAACATTTCATTACGTACCTGCTCTTCATTATAGATCTCCGGCCGCTCGGTAATGGCTTTCCGGATGAGCGGAATGGCGTCCTTTCCGTTCCAGTCAAAGCGGATATAATGCGCCTGGTGATTGATACCGGCTGCCGTATAGGTGATCTCATCCATCGGCGCGCCGATCCACCGCGCGAGCATTTCCGCCGTTCCCTGAACGCTGTGGCATAAGCCGCTGGTACGCACCGGCGAGATCTCCTGAAGCGCGCGGCATACCATGGCCATCGGATTCGTATAGTTCAGATAAATGGCATCCGGGCAGTACTTTTCGATATCCCGGACGATCTCGATCAGGTCCGGAAGGACGCGGAGGAAACGGAACACCGCCGAAGGTCCCCGCGTATCTCCCACATTGATCGAAACATGGTACTGTTCAGGAATAATGAGTTCATTCAGCTCCGCCTGGTCATTGCCGACACGGATCGTGGTAACGACGCCGTCCGCGCCGGGAAGCACCTCGCGCCGGTCCGTCGACGCCTGAATGGACGCAGGATACTTACCCGCGTCAATAATACGCTGAACGCATTTTCTGGCGTCCTCCAGCGCGTCCGGGTCAATATCGACCAGGCCGATGACCGCGTCCGAGAACGCCGGGAAGGTCAGAAGATCCCGTACGAGATTTCTGGTAAAGGTTACGCTTCCGGCCCCGATAAAAACGATTTTTCTGCCCATAGAAACTCCTCCTTGGTGATTACAGCTTACTGCTTACCCTTTCGCAAAGTTGCCTGTGTATAACTGGTAATACCGTCCCTTCTTTTCGATCAGCTGGTCGTGGCTGCCCCGCTCAATGATCCTTCCCTTTTCAAGGACCATGATGACGTCCGCGTTCATGACTGTGGACAGCCGGTGGGCGATCACGAATACCGTCCTTCCCGCCATCAACGAATCCATTCCGCGCTGGTCCAGGAGCTCGGTACGCGTAACTATCGAAGACGTCGCCTCATCCATGATCATGACCGGCGGGTTCGCGATGGCCGCCCGCGCGATGGAGATCAGCTGGCGCTGTCCCTGGGAAAGCTGGGAGCCGGCGCCGTCGATCACGGTGTCATAGCCCTGGGGCAGACGGGAAATAAAATCATGCGCGTTCGCGAGCTTCGCCGCGGCGATGACCTCATCGTCACTGGCGTCCAGTTTCCCGTAGCGGATGTTTTCCCGGATCGTTCCCGAGAAGAGATTTACGTCCTGAAGCACCATGCCCAGCGACCGTCTCAGATCATTCTTCCGGATATCCTTGACCGGAATGCCGTCATATGTGATGTCGCCGTTCATTATATCATAAAAACGGTTGATCAGGTTGGTGATGGTGGTTTTTCCCGCGCCGGTGGATCCCACAAAGGCCACCTTCTGGCCGGGTTCCGCGTACAGGGAAACGTCATAAAGGATCTGCTTTTCATCCGTATAGCCAAAGTCCACATGGCTGAAACGGACGTCGCCCTCCAGCGGGATATAAGAGGTATTTCCGCCCATATCCACCTTCCAGGCCCATTTGCCGGTCCGCTGCTCGGATTCGGTGATGGTGCCGTCCGCCGCCACATTCGCGCGCACGATCCGCACTTTGCCGTCATCCACTTCCGGCTCCTCATCGATCAGCCGGAAGATCCGGTTGGCGCCGGCCATCGCCATGACGATGGAATTCATCTGCTGGGCAACGTTGGAGATGGTCATATTAAATCTCCGGCCCAGGTTCAGGAAAATGATCACGCTGCCCAGTGTAAGGACGTTCATCCCGGTGATCGTCAGGTTCTTCACGCCGAAGGCGATCAGCGCCGCGCCGAAAACCGCCGTCAGAACATACTGGAAATTCCCGAGGCCTCCCATGATCGGCCACATCATGCCGCCGTAGAAGTTCGCGTTCTTCGACACTTCCCGCAGGTTGTCGTTCTCTTCGTTGAACTCCCTGATGGCCGCTTTCTCATGGTTGAAGACCTTGATGACCCGCTGTCCGTCCACCATCTCCTCGATAAAGCCGTTCAGAGAACCTACCGCTTCCTGCTGCGCCATGAAATATCTTCCGGAGATCCCCGCGATCTTTGTGGTGATCTTTGTAATGACAAACACAAAGATGAAGGCGAAAAGGGTCATCCAGACCGAAGTCTTCAGCATCGTCACGATGGACGTTACCAGAGTGATGACTGCGGAAAGGATACTCGGAAGCGACCGGGCGATCAGCTGCTGCAGCGTATCCACGTCGTTCGTATAGAAGGACATGATGTCGCCGTAGGAATGCGTATCAAAGTACTTGATGGAAAGGCTCTGCATATGCGAGAACATATCCTGGCGGATATCCCGCATAATACCCTGAGTCATCACCACGAACATACGCTGATAGAAAAACTGTGAGAAGATCGCCACCAGGTAAATGGAGCCGATCCACAGGATATACGGGATCATGGCCTTTCCGGACCAGCCGGTGGACATCATCGGCGTGATATAATCATCGATCAGCGTTCCGAAGGCCGTGGCCGTCAGGACGGACGTCACCGCCGCAATGATGATGCACAAAACCGCGATAATGAACCGGAGTTTATAATTCCACAGATATCCCAGAACTCTCTTGATGACTGAGAAATCCAGCGCCTTAAAGTTAATGTTTTTAAAATCCGCGCCCGGGCCTCCCCGTCTTCCCCGGGGGCCGCCCGGACCTCCGCCGCCGGGGCCGCCGAATCTGCCGCCAAGGGATGAGGTGCGCTTATAAACCTTCTTTTCCCCTTCAGGAGCCGCCGCGCCGCTTCCGGGCATTCCGTTTCCGGGCATCTTTGAAGGATCGAACTTCTTCGATTTATTGTCTGTATTCGACTTCATCTGCGTCACCGCCTCCTTTCTGCTGGGATTCATACACTTCCTTATAGATCTCATTGGTCCTGAGCAGTTCTTCATGGGTACCCACGCCGTTCACTTTACCCTCGTCCATGACGATGATCATATCGGCGTCCTGTACGGAAGAGATCCTCTGGGCAATGATTAGTTTCGTCGTATTCGGGATCTCATGCCTGAAGGCGTAGCGGATCTTCGCGTCCGTCGCCGTATCCACCGCGGAGGTGGAATCGTCCATGATCAGGATCTTCGGTTTTTTCATGAGCGCCCGGGCGATGCACAGGCGCTGCCGCTGTCCGCCGGATACGTTGGTGCCGCCCTGTTCGATATGATAATCATACTTATCAGGAAGCTCCTGGATGAATTCATCCGCCTGGGCCAGTTTGCAGGCATGCTCGATCTCCTCGTCCGTCGCGTCCGGATTACCCCAGCGCATGTTATCCTTGATACTGCCGAAGAAGATCTGATTCTTCTGGAGCACCATGGACACCGCGTCCCGGAGTACCGTCATATCATAATCTCTCACGTCTACGCCGCCGACCTTCACGGACCCTTCCGAGACGTCATAAAGTCTCTGGATCAGCTGCACCAGGGTGGATTTTGACGAGCCTGTACCGCCGATGATGCCGACCGTCGCGCCGGAAGGGATCGTCAGGTCCACGTCGCTCAGCGCGTCCCGGTCGCTCCTGATAATGCTGTAATCATTCACTTCCGGATAGCGGAAGCTCACATTTTCAAATACAATGGAGCCATCCCTGACTTCCATGACGGGATTCTCCGGATTCACGATATCCGCTTTCTCGTTCAGGATCGCTACGATACGCCGCATGGATTCCAGAGACATCGTAAACATCATGAAGAGCATACCCACCATCGAACAGGCCATCAGCACCTGCATGGAATAGGAAAAGATGGAGTTCAGGAGGCCGGTGGTAAAGACCGTCCCCATAATGGGCGACGTCACAGGTTCCCCGCCGATGACCATTTTCGCGCCGAAGAAGGAGGCCAGCAGCATGCAGGTATACATGATACCCATCATGATGGGATCGTTCCAGGCGATCAGCTTCTCTGCCTTGACGAAATCCGAATAGATCTCCTTATTTGTGTTTTCAAACTTCTTGATCTCAAAGACTTCCCTGACAAATGCCTTCACCACGCGCATGCCCCTGAGGTCTTCCTGCACGGTCTTGTTCAGATCGTCATACCGCCGGAAAGCTCTGTGCATAATGGGGTGGATGTATCTGGTCAGAAGATACATGGCGCCTGCAAGGATGGGCGCCGCGATCAGGAAGATGATCGCCAGCTTCCAGCTGATGAAGATCGTCATAATTACGGAAAAGATCAGCATCAGCGGCATACGGAGCATCATCCGCATCGCCATGCCGAACGTATTCTGCACACGCGTCACGTCTGTGGTAAGACGCGTGATGATGGATGCGGTGGAAAACTTGTCGATATTGCTGAAGGAGAATGTCTGAACGTTTTCATACATATCCTTCCTCAGGTTTTTCGCGAATCCTGTGGTCGCTTCCGCACTGAATTTCGCGCTCAGAAGACCCGCTGTGATCGCAAGTCCGGCGAAGAACAACAGGATCAGACCGTATTTCGCGATCTGCCCCATGTCTCCCAGATTCAGCCCCTTGTCGATCAGGGCGGACATAATGTATGGGATCAGAGATTCCAGCACCACCTCCGCGAATGTCATAAACATGCAGAGGAACGCGGCTTTTTTATATTCTCTGAAATATCCCACGAGCTGCTTGATCATGGTTTTGTCTCTGCCTCCAGTTCCTTCATATTTGTGTAAATGATCCGGAGCATCCGGATCAGTTCCTGCTGTTCCTCCTCGTTCAGGCCTTTGACGAAATTCTCATCGGTCTCGTCCATCGCCTGCTTCAGGTCATGAGTAATACGGTGTCCGTATTCAGTAAGAACGATCTGCTTCAGCCGCGCGTCTCCGGAAACAGGCCGGCGTTCGATATAGCCTTTCTGTTCCATCCGCGAGAGGATCGTGGAAATGGCTGATTTCGTCAGTCCCACGACCTTTTCCAGATCTTTCTGGTATACGTCTTCTTTTGATATTTCCAGGTAGCCCAGGATCCTGCCGTTGACGATGGTCTCCTGGTCGATCCCGGCTCTCTCCTGCCAGGATACGACGTTGCGGTGCCATCGGTAGTTCACCGCGTGAAGCAGCCTGCTGATCTCTGCCTGGTTCGTCGTCGGGTGTTCTTTCATTAACATATCCGCACATCCTTTCCTTCCGGAGGAATTGTTTCCTCTTGAACCGTTCACCGGGAAACTGTTTACTGATAAACTTTATTTTACTCATAATATGCTGTTCGTCAACAGTTTTTTGAAGTAACTATCTGTTCCGCAAAATATATGGAGAAAAACAGTTTATTCCAGAAAACCGGGCCCAGGCCCTTACATGATCAGATGTGATATGATATATTGAAAATTTGCCGCAGATGCGCACAACTCCGGGCAACGAAGAAGCTCCGCTGATCCCCTATAAACACGCCGAGACCCTTCGTCTGCTGTTTGAAGCCAAACGGCATGACAAGGAGGGTCCCGTGTTTATTACATATACAGGCGAGCCTTATCCGTGGTGATCCCCGGGCGGACTCCGGATCCGGGGTCAGTCCCCGGTATCCAGTCTCTGCCGCTCAACCAGTTCCGCGAATAAGCCGTTTTTCGCGATCAGTTCCTCATAAGTGCCTTCTTCGACGATACTTCCGCCATCCAGTACAAGGATACGGTCGCAGTGCCGGATGGTAGAGAGCCGGTGCGCGATGATGATCCGGGTGCACCCCATGGCATCCAGCGCCTCGGAGACCTGGCGCTGCGCCTTGTTGTCGAGCGCGGAAGTAGCCTCGTCGAAAATCAGAAGCTTCGGCTTGGGCGCGACCGCCCGGGCGATCATCAGCCGCTGGCGCTGTCCGCCGGAAATACCGCCCTGTCCCTCGGATACGATCGTATGCATTCCCATGGGCATGGCGCGGATATCGTCGGCTATGCCGGCGGACTCCGCCGCTTCCCACGCCTCGGCCAGCGTCAGCTCCGGAGCAGTGATGGTGATATTTGAATAAATGCTCCCCGGGAACAGTCCCGCGTCCTGCATCACTGTGCCGATCTTCCGGCGCAGCGAGGGAAGATCCAGATTTTCGATATCCTTGCCGTTGTAATAGATGGCGCCCTTCTGCGGTTTTTCAAAGCCAAGCAGCAGCCGGATCAGAGTAGATTTTCCGCAGCCTGTACGTCCCACGATAGCGACGTACTCTCCGGAGCGGATCCTGAGGGAGAGGTCGTTGATGATATAAGGCATCTGTTCATCGTAACGGAAAGATACATGCTCCATCTCGATCCCTCCGCTCAGATTCGTGACGATCTCCTTTTGCTCCGCGGTCTCCGGTTCGGTTTTCAAAAACGGCTCTGCCATTTCAAGCGTCGGCCGGATCTCCGCAGCAGAAAGCGCGATGGAGGCCACGGACATAAACGCGCCCATCAGCATCCCGTACGACGCCGTAAAAGCGAAGTATTCCGATTGTCCGATGCCGCTCTGAACAGCCAGATAATACAATACGATATTTGACAGCAGCGTGATGGCGGTAGAAATCACACCATTGATCTTGATAAAGAGCGGCGGATTAAAGTTCAGCTCCGCGCCTTCGGCATACAGACTCAGCCATTTGGCGAAGACACGCTTTTCCGCGCCGGAAAGTTTGATCTTCTGCACGCCGGTAATCAAGGCGTAGCTCATTCCTGATTCCCTGGCGGACAATTCCATCTTTTTCCGGTTGATCCCGATCTGCATCAGGGTGGAAACGATACTGAAGCCCACCGTAACCGCGATAATGATCAGTGACGGGACCACCAGCATCCTGGCATAGCGGAAGATCTGCGTAACATACAGGAGTGATGACAATGAGGTCAGGCCTGTACCCAGGATCATGCCCATCAGCATGGAACAGAGCTGGTTGACTGACATTGCCCGGCTTTTCAGCTCACCGGGACTGTATTTGCGGAAAAATCCCGCCGGCAGAGACAGAAGCCGCATCATCATCGACGCCTGTACCCCCAGGGAAGTCTTTACGTCCAGCCGGCTCTGGATCAATGTTTTCACACTGATCACGAGTCTGTGCGAGAGAGATACACAGATCAGGCAGAACGCCGCGTTAATGAGCGTGTAAGCCTGTCCGGACGCAAGGATCGGCCCGGTCAGCGTGCGGGTAATGCGGGGTATGAGCATGCCGACGATCGTTACCGCAAGAGTTGCTGCCACGATCAGAACGATGTCGCTCAGGGAAACACAGTTCTTCATGTAGAGCAGCAGATCCGGAATGCTCAGCTTTTTCTGCGGCAGAGGACGATAAAAGCATATGGCGTCCTTTTCAAACAGTCCCGCTGTTTCCTTATTGAGTTTTTTCCGTTCCCCGGTTTTCGGATCGGTGAACACATAGCCGCGGATCGTGCCCGGCCGGAGAGCTGTAGGCAGGCCGTCCTCTTTTGTAAAGGCCAGGACCGGCCCAAAAGCATCTTTATACCACTCCTCCGAGAGTTCTACGTCCCTGCGCATGATCCCGTACCGGCGCAGGGAATAATCCAGCTGCTCCTCCATACTGCTGATCTCGTCCGGGATCTCCGCCGGCTTGTAATGATAATACTTCAGGATCTCATCAATAACGTTTTTTGTATTGATCCGTTCATCGCGGATCTGCTCCGCCTTTCGCTTTCCCAGAACGACTCCGGCGATCATCGTAAAGGAGTCCTCCAGGATCTGCTGATCGGCATTTTTTCGTTCTTCGATCTGATTCTCAAACCAGCCCATCCTGTCACCCCCTTACTCGCTGGCAATAAGGTCGGCGTACGCGCCGCCCCTGGCCATCAGTTCTTTGTGCGTCCCGCGCTCAACGGCTCTGCCATGATCCAGAACGATGATCTCGTCACAGTCCCGCACAGTGGAAAGGCGGTGGGCTATAATAATACAGGTAATGCCGCGGTCCCGGATGGCGTTGACCACCTCATACTCCGTTTTGGCATCCAGGGCGGAAGTCGCTTCATCCAGAATGATGATCGTCGGATCCTGGGCAAGCACCCGGGCAATTTCCATCCTCTGGCGCTGACCGCCGGAGAGATTCCTGCCGCCGCTGGTGAGTTTGTACTGATATCCGCCGGGAAGCGCCATGATGTCATCATGGATCCGGGCGTCGCGGGCAGCCAGGATCATCTCAAAATCCCGGATGGAGCTGTCCCACATCTTAATGTTATTCGCTACCGTATCTTCAAAGAGAATAATATCCTGATCCACCACCGCCAGGGATCCGGTCATGATCTCGCGGGGGTAGGCGCTGCGCGGCCTGCCGTCAAAAAGGATCTCCCCGCTCCAGGGCTGGTACAGTCCGGAAACCAGTTTGGAAATGGTGGACTTTCCGCAGCCGGAGGCTCCCACAAGAGCGACCCGCTGCCCCGGCTTCAGAGAAAGGGAAAAGTCCCGGATCAGCGGCTCTTCCAGAGGAGAATAGCCAAAGGTAACATTTTTCAGTTCCAGACCGCCGCTGAGCTTCTGAAGCTGTGTGATCTCCGTATCATGCTCGGCAATGTTTTCGTCGATGGGATATTCCATTACGTCCTCAACGCGTTCCATCTGCGTACGCATCTCCTGAATGGTCTGCCCGGCAGTCACCAAGGTCATCGCGGGAGCCATAAAAGAACCCAGAAATCCCTGGAACATCAGCACTGAACCCAGGGTAAACTTTCCATTCATCGTCATCCATACGCCGATCACCAGCACCGCGTAGCTGGCAAGGGTGGAGAAAAATGCCGGGATCATCCCGAAAAACTGGTTGGTCTTCGCAACCTTGACCGTCTGCGCGTTTATCGAAGCCTGATAACCTGCCCACTTCTGGAAAAAGCCGTTTTCCGCGCCGCTGGCCTTGATCGTTTCGATCATATTGATGCCGGACGCGGTAGTGGATTCCAGTTTCGCCGCGTCACGCAGCTGGACACGGGCAATATTGATCCTCTTGGCGGAGATCATATGGGACATCGCGGTATTCAGTACCAGTGTCACGATGCCGATCAGCGTCAGCATCGGGCTCTGCCTGAGCATCAGCACGAGGTAAAATACCATCATGGCAGAATTCAGCAAAAGAGGCGCAAAGGTATTGACCAGCGTCCCTGCGATAGAGGCGTTCATGGCAATGCGGCTCTGAAGATCCCCCGCCATGCGCTGGGAAAAGAACTCCATGGGCATCCGCAGCAGGCGCCACATGTAGGACGTGCTCCCGATGACCGTCATTTTTCCGTTGATCTTCAGGGAATAGATGGACTGCGCCCAGACTACGACCAGCTGGATGAGCGCAAGCAGGATCATTACGGAGATAAAAAGATACAGCCAGTCTTCATTGATCCTGGTCAGCAGCCGGTCCATGAAGATACGGGAAGTGACAGAATTGGCAATGCCGAAAAGGTAGCTGATCGCTGTGGTCAGCATGACAAAAGCCACCGCGGCACCGGCGCCGATGAGGCGTTTCCGGGCAAAACCCAGCATACTCTTCGGCTTGCCGCTGGGTTTGAAATTCTCCCCCGGAACAGGGATGATGATGATACCGGTAAACGACTGGTCGAATTCCTCCCAGCTCACCTTGATCTCGCCGCGCGCCGGATCATTGATCGAGACATGCTTGCCCCTGAAACCGTTCAGTACCACAAAATGATTCATGTTCCAGTGAATGATGCAGGGAAACACAGCCTTTTTCCGGACGGATTCCGCACTCATACTGAAGGCTTTGACATTAAATCCGTAATGCTCCGCGGCCAGGTAGATATTTTTCGCTTTACTGCCGTCACGGGATACGCCGCAGTCCAGGCGCACCTGTTCCAGGGGCACCCATTTGCCGTAATATGCCATCACCATGGCGAGAGCTGCGGCGCCGCATTCCAGCGCTTCCAGCTGCATGACCACAGGCACTTTCGCGACTCCCCCGGTCAGCGGCGATTTCACTTTGCTCTTTTCCATAAGCTCACCTGCTTTCCAGCAGGAAACGGATGGGATGCACGGCTTCAATAACGACTGTCCCGTCGTAGATGCCGTCCGAAAGAGTCACCTCTGCCTTTCCGACGGATCGCCCGTATTCATCTGTTTCTACAGACGCGATATTGAATTCCTGCCCGGATACACGAATGGGCATACCCGCCTTCAGCTGCTGCGGACTCAGCGGCACGATCTGGGCATGGCTGTTCTCAATGATCACTTTCGCGTCCGCCCGGGTCTCCAGCGTCCCCATCATCGACCATACGAAAACGCCTGCCAAAAGCAGGAGCACGGAAGCCAGGACCACCCAGATCCCCGGATCCGTCACACGCAGGTAATCTGTAAGCTGCTCCGGAGACGAGATCTGGTCCAGAGTCTTTTTTCGAAAAAATGTCTGATTTTGATCAGTCATGATACTATCCTCCATCAAAAAGAGGGAACCCCTATACAATGATTTATTATATCATTCAATATTCTGTTAGTCTATAAAAGCACCCGGAAAAGCACGGAAAAAACACCGGAAAGAACACAGCGAAGGAAACCGCGAAAGGAAAAGCGCGAAAGGAAAAGTGCGAAAGGAAAAGTGCGAAAGGAAATCGTGAAAGGAAAAGCGCCGGGGATGAGAATGGATCCCCCGGCGCCGCGTATTCAGTTATTGATGTCTTCTTCCCCCATCTTTTCCGTCAGGTCATGGAGGCTCTTGTCATATTGCGCCCGGGAAATGGCTCCCTTCTCCAGGAACTGGCTCAAAAGCGCTTTCTGTTTCAGAAACAGCTGATGATTCTTTTCTTCATGAGAAAGAAAAGACCATACGGCTTCATCATTTTTGTTATCCATAAATTATATACTTTCCGCCCAGGCTTTCAGCGTATCCGCATCCACATCCGCGGGGAAGCGTCTTCCGGCATCCACTTCCGCGCCGGTGATCTCCTTCATCCGCGCAGGTGCCTCGGTCCCCATGCCGCTGCTTCCGGAGGTGGCAAACGGAACGATCTTTTTCCCGGAGAAATCATAGGCTTCCAGAAAACTGTCAATGATGGAGGGCTCACGATACCACCATACCGGGTAACCCACAAAAACAACGTCGGCATCAGCCACAGGCGCATCCAGATCTGCCAGCGCCGGGCGGCAATTCTTATCATTCATTTCCACTGTAGAACGGGACTGCCTGTCCCTCCAGTCCAGGTCAGCATCCGTATAGGGAACTTCCGGCCGGATCTCATAGACCGGCGCCTGGATCGCCGCGGCAAGACGTTCCGCCACCTTCGCGGTCACCCCGCTGGCGGAAAAATAAGTAACAAGCGCTTTCTTCATATTCCCTCCTTATTCCCAGTCGTCCAGGTCAGACTCATCGTCATCCCTGTAGTCATGATCATAGTCATCATCATGATCATTATCGTCGTCATCATCGTCAAAGAGATCCCTCCCGGCCTCACCGGTGATATATTCAAACGCGAATACGTCATCTAACGAATCCAGATCGTCATCATCGCCATCACCAAACAGGCCGCCGAAAGAATCATCCGGATCACTGTCCCAGTAACTCATGTGTGACTCCTTTCACGCTTCACTCAAGGATCTTTTTCGCGAACGCCGCCGCTGCCCGAAGATCTGCCTCGTCCGGTTTTCCTTTATGGATCCCCTTAAACTCGCCTCTGCAGTGAAATTCACGTTCATCCATCGGGATCCCGGCTTTATCCGCTTCCGCTTTGACCTTCTTGTACGTAGAATTCAGCATAGCTGCCGAACCAAAATTGACGATCCTGCCCACCAGCCCCGGATCCAGAGAAGCCACAAATTTCCGTACCTCCGGATCAATGCTGAACGCATAATAAGAATTTCCGAGGAAGAGGACGTCCACCGCCTC
>CADCQD010000183.1 GCA_902803485.1 uncultured Eubacteriales bacterium
CCCGCCAGGGGCATCGCCCCGATATTCGGGATCTCGCAGGCTCTTCCGGGTATAATGAATTCCCAGCAGGCCGCCATGGCGTAATTCCGGGCATCCTCCGGAGCATAGCCCATGGCCTCCAGTGCCGGTATGGCCACGTCATCATTTTCGTACTGCGGGAACCCCAGGCCCAGCTTTGTCAGTTCCGTCCCAAGTTCAAAGATCTCAGGAGGCGTATCTTTACAGACTCTGAGATTGATCTTCGGGTCGATGAGGCGCAGTTCTCCGGACGCCTTCAGCGCCATTTCGGAGATCAGGTTAAAGCCGTATTTGCCTCCGTCCTTCGTCATGCCGCCAAGCACGATGCTCTGGCCGTTATCGCCGGCCTGCATACCGGTGTAGAGGTCATTGTCGCGGTTGCAGGACAGGAAGAACGCCTCCAGGAGTTCAAACGCGGAGTCTCTGGTCTCCCGGCCCTCCCTGAGATCTCTGTCAAGATAGGGAAACATATACTGGTCAAAACGCCCCAGCGTGTTGTGATAATCTCCCTCGCACCAGAGGGCGTAATGCAGCACCCTGAGCGACTGAAGCGCTTCCCGGAAGGTCTTCGCGCCAAAACGGGGGACTCTGGCAAGCGTGTCCGCGATCTCCGTAAACCCCTGCGCCCGGGCTTCTTTTTCATACCGCTCTGCCAGATCCAGTACGGCGTCAATGCTGATCCGCATCGCCTGATGATAGGGGGAATCGGTCAGCTGATCCCGGAAGTACTGAAGTCCCCGGGCGATCACCTTTTCATAATCCGGAGAAAGGTTGCTGATATTGCCTTTTTCATGAATGAAGTGCGACGCGCAGATCTCTGCCCATTCGCTTTCACTGAAAATAATGGGCAGGTCCGGCACCGTCCGGGTAAAGGCGATCAGCTCTCCCTCAAAAAAGTACGGAGTTTCCAGCTTCAGCGCAGTTTCCAGCCGAACCGCGGTCCGCATATGATCCGCGAGCTCCGGCTTTCTGTAATTCTTTTCAATGCCCTCCGGCACCTGGATCCTTGCCGCGTGATGCCGGCGCTCCCACTGCGCGTCCTTGATCTTCTGTATTCTGTCCGTCATGATCATTCCTCGATGGCTGCTTTCTGACTGTTCACTTTCCGGAAGAATTCCGCCGGGAACTTTTCTTCCCGGTCAAACGTATATACTCCGTTCTGTTCCTGCTCCACGTCCGTCATCTGCGTATAGCAGAAGCCCATGATGCCCGGATTCCCGAGAAGAGTTTCCGTGAGCGCCTGATAGCGGGCCATATACTCCTCCCCGGTCTTCGGCGCGCTGCCGTATCCCCAGGCTTCGCTTCCCTTATCCCGGACGGACCAGCGGATCCCGCCGTACTCACTGACAAAGAACGCGCTGCCCGGCGTATAGGTCTGGCGGGCGTTGCAGTGATTTTCCACGACGCCATCGGATACCAGTTTTTCGTAATGAGACGCAAAGATCTCCGGATCCTGCTCGTAATCATGCACGTCGAAAATATCCGTTTCCACATGGTAGTTTCCGCTGGTGTCAATGCAGGGACGGGTCCGGTCCGCTGCCTTTGTGGCCAGATATACCATGCGGATCACGTCGTCGTCCTGCTTCCTTCCGTTCACGTCCCAGGTCTCGTTAAAGGGACACCAGCCGATCACCGCGGGATGATTGAAGTCCCGCTCGACTTCCGAGAGCCACTCCGGCAGGATGGCGAACACAGCCTCCGGCCTGGTGTGATCCAGGCCCCAGTTCGGATACTCTCCCCACACCAGATAGCCCAGCCGGTCGCAATGATACAGGAACCGCTCTTCAAACACTTTCTGGTGCAGCCGGGCGCCGTTAAAGCCGCAGGACATGGACAGTTCAATGTCACGGACCAGCGCCTCTTCCGTGGGCGCGGTATATATGCCGTCCGGATAGAAACCCTGATCCAGGATCGTCCGCTGGAAAACCGGCCGGTCGTTCAGAAGGTACTTGTTCCCCTCGATCCGGGTGCTCCGAAGGCCCACGTAAGATCTCACCGTATCTTCTCCGTAGGTCAGGACCAGATCATACAGTCTCCCTGCGCCGGGTTCCCAGAGATGCTTCTCGGTGAGGGAAAGCGTGAGCTCCGTCAATCCGCCGGCGCTTTCCAAAGATACGCTGCCCGCCGGCCGGCCTTCATAGAAGGCTTCCACAGACAGCTTTGCCGCGCCGCAAAGCATGGCTTCGATCTTCACGGAAGCATCCGAGATCTCCGGGTAATACCTGACGGATCCGATATGCGTCTCCGGCATAAATTCCAGCCAGACGGTCTGCCAGATCCCGGTCGTCCGGGTATAATCGCAATTGTGGGAATAGAACTCCTCGCTCTGTTTTCCGCGGGGGATCATGGGATCCCGGGTATCATCCTCGCAGTACACCGTCAGGAGATTTTTTCCTTCCTTCACCAGTGACGTAACGTCAAAGGAGAAGGAAACATAGCCGCCTTTATGCGTGCCGGCAGGCGCGCCGTTGACGTAGACAAAGGTCCGGTAGTCCGCCGCGCCAAAATGCAGGACGGTCCGTCCGGCGATCTCCTCCTTCGTGAGCTCCACCTCGCGCTGATACCATACTCCGTACATAAAATCCTTATGTCCGATCCCGGAAAGGCTGCTCTCCGGACAGAAGGGCACCAGGATCCGGTCCTGAAGGACCGCGTCCTCCCGGTACAGTCCCCGCGCCTGTCCGGAACGGCCATTGTCGATCTCAAACGCCCATGTTCCGTTCAGATTCTTCCAGCCGGCCCGCTCAAACTGCGGCCTCGGATACTCAGGTCTTGGCATTTCCATATGTGATCTCCTTTTCCATGTAGTGATATGTGATCTATATATAATCTCTTTTTCCCTGTAACAATGGAACTGTTACTGCATGTTTATCACATCTGGGCGCTGAAATCAAGTCCCCGCCGGGCGCATTCCTTACGCCGGCGGGGACCTTTCGGGTTATGAAAGTTGTGAAGGGAAACGCCCGGGACCCGGAACGTTCGTATCTTATGTTAAGCCGCTTTAAAACCAAGGACATGAGGGCGCGCTGTCTTCAGGTTACCGGGCGCCGTAAAGTCACATTCCTCCAGCAGAAAGCACGCGTCCAGGCTGGAATCACTGAGGGTAAAGGCCATGCGGGACGCCGCCTTCATGACCGCTGCGTCCACCAGGTTCCTGCTGAAACGGCCGTTCCCGAACTCTTTTGTTTTCATTGCCTCATTGCAAAGCGCGCGGACCTTTTTCTCCGCTGCGTCTGTCAGCGAATACCCGCGGCGTGCCGCCTCCATCTTCGCGATGGCGGTGAGCTCATCCTCCGTATAATCCCGGAAGCGGACGACGAACGGTACGCGGGAACGAAGGCCCGGGTTCCGGGAGAGGAACGTCTCCATTTTCTCCGGATAGCCGGCAAAAATGACGACCATATCGTCCCGGTTGTTTTCCATTTCCTGCACAATGGTCGCGATGGCTTCGTCGCCATACTCATTTTCCCAGCTGTCCACAAGGGAATATGCTTCATCAATAAACAGGACGCTGCCTTTTGCTTTTTTGAACAGCTCTTTCACTTTCACAGCGGTCTGTCCGACATACTCCGCTATCAGTCCAGAACGTCCCACTTCAATGAGCTCTCCCTTACTCAGGATCCCGTTTTCCTTCATGATGCGCGCGAAGATCCGCGCGACCGTGGTTTTTGCCGTTCCCGGATTCCCCTCAAATGACAGGTTCAAATTGATCCCCGGGATCTCCTTTCCATGCTCCTTCGCGAACTTCTGCACCCTGGCAAAAGCGAGGATCTGATCGACCTTTTCCTTAATATCGTCAAGGCCAATCATTTCATGCAGTTCATCCAGCGCTGTTTTTTCAGGAACGGGATCCGGTTCCTTCGTATCCGTCTGCGCGTTTTCACCGGCGCCTTCTGCCTCCCCGCCGGCATCGTCCATATCATCGGAATCATCGCCGGCATCGTCCATATCATCGGAATCATCGCCGGTATCGTCATCATCCCATAAATCACTGTAAAACAGGTCCTTAGGGTCATTCATAAAAGGCATATAGAGCCGGCCGTTTTCAGGTACCCGGAAAAACAGGACAGTATTCCCATCCCTAAGCGCGAATCTTTTTTTGCTTCTCTCTGCTGACGCTGCCATTATGCTTTTTATGCCTTTGTATTCAGAATGAGTCTCTCCCAGGTCCGAATAGTAAAAGTCCCGTTTTGTTTCCTTATTTGCTCGGCGGACGAACAGCGTATTCAGCTTTTTATCCACTCCAATCGCCATGACCTTAAACCCGCATTTCTCGCGGAACCGCAGCTTGCTCACCACTTGAAAGGACTCGCCCTCTCCTTCATATACGAGCACCCTGTAGTATGTAATACCGCTTTCACCCTCATGCTCGAACAGAAGCGCGCAAATATGCTTTGTAAACGTATAGCAGAATTTCAGTTTCCAGCCAAGACGCGGCTCATCATAACGTTCATTCGGAGCCTCACGGCCCCACTCCGCATAAAGCGCGTCCAAATCTACCCTGCCGAATACAGAAAAGTCGAATCCTGTGTTTTCATTCTTCATCCGCAGCCCTCCTTTTTCCATACGCATTACCCGCTGCCGGCTTCCGGCATCTCTCAGGATGAGCGGCCACGTTCACCCCGCATGTTAAAGTATACCAGCACTCCCGGAGGGTAAGGTCGCTCCGCGGGCGACACCGGATATTTTTTCTGAACGCTGCGGCAGTC
>CADCQD010000184.1 GCA_902803485.1 uncultured Eubacteriales bacterium
CCGGACGCCGTTCTTTATGATGAACAGCCTACGCGGTTCCTGCAGTCCTGGAATCAGCGGAGCCGCTGGTGCAAGGGCGCCCTGCAGGTGTTTTCAAAATATGGGAAAACACTGCTTCGCGGTATTTTCCACGGGAGTTTTTCCTGCTTTGATATGACCATGACCACCATGCCGGCGTTTATCCTGGCAGCGGCCGGCTTTTTCTGCAATCTGGCGCTGGCAGTCTATGGCATGATCGCCGGGGATGATCTGGGGATCGCGGTCCGGTCTGTCCTGGAGATGCTGTCCAATATGTACCTGACCATGTTTACGATCGGGATGGTCACTACCGTGACGGAGTGGCGCAGGATCCATACGCCGGAATGGAAGAAGATCCTCTATATGTTTACCTTTCCATTATTTATGTTCACTTATATTCCGATTACGGTCTCCGTACTGTTCCGGAAGACAGAGTGGAAGCCCGTTGAGCACCGTATAAGCTCGGCGGTACTGAAAAAACGCGGCAGGCAGGAAGCGCTGCCATTTCATATTTCATAGTGATTTCAGATGACGTGAAGAACCGGAGGAATTTATGTATCACATCCTTGTTTGCGACGACGAAAAAGATATCGTTTCCGCGCTGACTATTTATCTGACTTCAGACGGGTACCGGGTCTTTACCGCAGGCAGCGGGAAAGAGGCGCTGGCTGTGATCGAACAGAATGACATTCACCTGGTGCTTCTGGATATCATGATGCCGGGGATGGATGGCATTACGGCATTGACGGAACTTCGGAAGCGAAAGAACCTGCCGGTGATCCTTCTGACAGCGAAGAGCGAGGATACGGATAAAGTGCTGGGCCTGAATGTAGGCGCGGATGACTATGTGACGAAGCCCTTCAATCCAGTGGAACTTCTGGCCCGGGTACGGTCCCAGCTGCGCCGCTATTTCCAGCTGGGCGGCGGCACAGTCCTTCCCGGCACGATCACCATCGGCGCGGTTACCCTGGATGACGATGCCAAGTCGGTAACGGTTGATGGTGAGCCGGTGAATCTGACGCCCCTGGAATATGATATCCTCCGGCTGCTCATGCGAAATAAAGGCAAGGTTTTCCCTCCGGCAGAGATCTACCGGCAGGTCTGGCATGAAGACTGTATGGGAGAGAACCCGGTGTCCGTGCATATCCGCCATATCCGCGAGAAAATTGAGATCGATCCCGCGGAACCCAGATATCTGAAGGTGGTCTGGGGACAGGGGTATAAGATGGAAGGAGACGACCGATGAAAAAATGGATAGACAAAACCGGCGCGAAAGTGACGTTTTTCTGCTTCCTGATGATCTTTTCCGCGCTGCTTTTTTTCACAGGCTGGGGGATCGGTTTTCTGATCTCGGAAAATGCGTATCTGGACGGAGGCCGTGAACTTCTCGCAAGGTACGCGGATATCCGGCCCCGTTCCTACGCGTATGAGATCGTTTCCCGGCTGGCAGCAGGCCGTTATCTGCTGATCGTCCTTGAGACCGTGTTCTTCGGGGCGTGGATCTGGTGCCTGGTGTTTACGCTGGTATCCGCGGGACACTGGAAGGGATACGAAGGCATTCATCTCACCTGGCTTGACAGGATCCCGGTGGAAGTCTGGGGAGTGTGCGCGGTATTCCTGTGGTTTGTTTTTGAAGATCACGTCATCGACGAAACTTTTTTCGAGATCCTGATATGTGCCGGCGCACTGATCTTTGTGTATCTGTTCCTTGCGGTCTTTGCCGCGCAGTGCAAAGCCGGTACGGTCATCCGGGAGAGCCTCACGGCGAGACTTCTCCGGCTTCTGTGGAAGCTGGCTCTCGGATTGTGGTATATGACCGGGCGTATTCCGCTGGTGTGGAAAACCGCCCTGGGTGTCGCGGCATTTCTGATCTTCGATATCTTCTGCCTGGCATGCAGTGACGATCAGGAAATTATCGGAGTGATGTTTGCCGTGCATGTTCCTGCCGGGCTGTTCCTGATCTATCTTGCGGTCGGTATGCGGAAACTTAGGAAAAACGGAAGAGCCCTGGCGGAAGGAATGTATGATCAGCTGGAGGATACCAGCCATCTTCTGGGAGACTTCCGCCGGCACGGAGAGGATCTGAAGGCCATCCGGGAGGGTGTTCAGAAAGCAGTAGAGCTTCAGATGCGCGCGGAACGCATGAAGACAGAGCTGATCACGAATGTCAGCCATGATATCAAAACACCGCTGACGTCCATCGTGAATTATGTGGATCTTCTGAAAAAAGAGAAGATCGAAGATCCGAAAGCAGCAGAATATATTGACGTACTGGACCGTCAGGCCCAAAGGCTCCGGAGGCTTACGGAGAATCTGGTGGAAGCGTCAAAGGCCGCTACCGGGAATATTCCCGTGACACTGGCAGATATCGACACGAATGTGTTCCTGACGCAGGCGGTCGGCGAGTATCAGCAGCGGCTTTCAGAACAAAGTCTGGAGCTGGTGCTGACGCTGGACGAAACGTCGCCGCATATACTGGCGGACGGACAGCTTTTGTGGCGGGTGCTGGACAATCTGCTCAGCAATGCCTGCAAATATGCCATGCCCGGGACCCGCGTGTATCTTTCAAGTGAAACGCAGGGAGACTGTGTGCGGATCATCCTCAGAAATATTTCCCGCGATCCATTGAATGTATCCGCAGGGGAACTGACTGAACGCTTTGTGCGGGGCGACGCTTCCCGTACCACGGAAGGCAGCGGCCTGGGCTTAAGCATCGCCATGAGCCTGACCCGGCTGCAGAAGGGAGATTTTGATCTCCTTATTGACGGAGACCTGTTCAAAGCACAGCTGAGCTTTGAGAGGATCTGAAAAATGATTTGACAATCCTGTACCTGAGAGAGCATAATAAAATACTGGGGTTATGAGTCCGCCGGAAGCCGGAGAGGGCCATAACCGCAGTATTTTTTCTTTTATCATGGTGGTGTATGAATCAACGGACAGTAGTGTTTACCGGGCTGCTTCTCGCAGTCATCAGTTTTGCGGTCCTGGTACTTACGGGACAGACTTACCGGTATTCCGCGCGGCTTCAGCCCGGCGCGGACGACCCGGAGGATTATGAGGTAGAGATCGAACAGGAACAGGAAGTGATCCGGCTGGAAGAAAAGGAGGTCCGGCGCGGGTCTCTGATCCTTACGTTCCGGTCGGTATCCCGCGGCAGGGCGTATCTCAGCATCAAGCCGAAAAACAGTGACAGCGGCATCATGGATCAC
>CADCQD010000185.1 GCA_902803485.1 uncultured Eubacteriales bacterium
CGGCAGTAATAACAGACGGCCTGCGGCCGGGGATCATCGAGCGCCGAAAAACGGGCGTATCAGAGGTTTTATCAGAATTCCGGACGGATACAAATACCGGAGGATTATTATGGATTACCAGGCAGAAAACCTGATCCTTCATTTTGTTACGGAATACGACCTGGCCGAAGTCGCCCGGACATGGCCTTCCGGTCATCATCCGCTTGCAGTCTTCCGGCGGCTGTGGTATATAGTTCAAAGAAGAGACTGTCTAAGCAGGAGACAGATATTGACGGAGGTAAATGTATGTACGATTTCAGCCATATGGTTCTGGGTGTAGTGCCTACCAGAAGAGATACTTTCCCGGCGCCGGCGAATGCCAGGGCTGTGAAGGAGATCATGATGCCGAGGCTTCGCGAGATCTTTGACGGGATCCCGGATCTGACGGTGGTGGATATTGATGATATTAATGAAGAGGGCCTTCTGTTTGATTATGACGCGGTGCCGCTGATCGAGAAGAAGTTTAAGGACGTGGGTGTTGACGCCGTATTCTTCCCGCACTGCAATTTCGGCCAGGAAGAGCCTGTGGCCATGCTGGCAAAGAAGCTGAATGTTCCGGTGCTTTTATGGGGACCGCGCGATGAGTATCCGCCGGATCCTAACGTATTCCCGAACCGCCAGACGGATATCCAGTGCGGCCTGTTTGCCACCACAAAGGCGCTGACACGTTATGACGTGCCGTTCACCTATATTGAGAACTGCTGGATGGATTCTCCGGTGCTGAAACAGGGCATTGAAGACTTTATCCGTACCGCGAGCGCGGTCAAGGCTTTCCGGAACTTAAGGATCATGCAGCTCAGCACACGGCCCAGACAGTTCCTGAGCGTGAAGTACAATGAGAGCGAGCTTCTGGAGAAGTTCGGCATCGAGGTAGTTCCGGTGGAGAGCGCGGAGATCGTCAGGACGATCAAGAATATCCTGGAAAACAGGACGGAGGACGTAAATGCCCTGGTTTCCGAGTGGAAGAGGGATTACGAGATCCTGAATGATTCAGATGAGACGCTTTCCAATATGGCAGGCCTTGCTCTCGGCATCCGGACGCTTGCGGATAAGTATAAATGTACCACGGTGGCTGGCGAGTGCTGGTCCATGGTGCGTGCGAGCTTCGCGGTCAACTGCTGCTTTGTCTGGGGATATCTCACAGGAACCGGCCTTCCCGTGGCTTGCGAGACCGACGTCCTCGGCAGTGTGACTTCAGCGCTCCTTCAGGGCGCGGCCAGAAAAGAACATGACACGTTCCTTGCGGATATCACCATCCGGCATCCGGAGAATGATAACGCGGAGCTGTTCTGGCACTGCGGACCGTTCCCGGCCAGCCTGATCCGCAAGGACCTGAAACCGGCCATTAAAACACAGAGAGGCTCCTATGAACTGGAGCATACGGATTACACCCTGGCAAGATTTGATCAGGCGAAGGGCAATTATTCCCTGTTCATCGGCGAGGGCAAGGGTGTGGACGGGCCGCCCACGGACGGCAACTACGCCTGGATCGAGGTGAAGGACTGGGTAGCGTGGGAGAAGCAGCTGATGTACGGACCTTATATCCATCACTGTGTGGGAACTCCCGGAAAACTGAAGGAAGTAATGATCGAGGCCTGCAAGTATATTCCGGGCCTGACGCCGGATCCGGCGGTATGATCGTATTTCGGGGGCGTGCCGGCGGCACGCCCCCGTACTTTTTCCCTATTCCATATTTCTTTGAACTATGATATGATAAATGCGGAATAGGAGGAGACCGATGGACAGAGATCTGATCGCAACAGGGGATGAGGTCCGGGACTGGGAGACCCTGATGCTTTTATATAATTCCGCTCTGAAGGAGATCAATACCAAGATCGAGATCCTGCGGGATGAGTTTGAGAACGCGAACCATTATAATCCGATCGAGCATGTGACCAGCCGCCTGAAAACGGCGCAGAGTATCGTACGGAAGCTGAAAAATGAAGGCCATGAGACGGACCTGGTCAGCATGCAGCGCTATATCAGTGATATTGCCGGCGTAAGGATCGTCTGCTCGTTTACTTCGGACATATATAAGATCGCGGATATGATCAGCAGCCAGGATGACGTGAATGTGCTGGTGATCAAGAACTATATCGCCTCGCCGAAGCCAAATGGCTATAAGAGTTACCATATGATCGTTTCGATCCCGATCTTCCTTTCCGACGGCCCGAGGAATGTGAAGGTGGAGATCCAGATCCGGACCATCGCCATGGACTTCTGGGCGACGCTGGAGCACAAGATCCACTATAAATTCGAGGGGAACACACCGGCCTTCATCACGGAGGAGCTGACGGAGGTCGCGGCCATGATCAATACCATTGATGAGCGTATGCAGGCGCTGAATGATACAGTGAAGGCATTCAACGCGCCGCATCAGGGCATATAATTGATTTACAATCACTGCCCGGTCTGGTATAATTATAAAGATCGATACCGGTACGCCGCCGCATGCCCGGCGCGTATCTGTTCATATAAATGGAGGAATGCAGGAGTTTTATGGAAGAATCTGTAAGGAATAAAATCGGAGTGATCCGGATCGCGGATGAAGTGATCTTAGCCATCGCAGGCCTGGCTGCTACGGATGTGAAGGGTGTATCCACACTTGCCGGCGGGATCACCAATGACCGGATCACAACTTCCGGCATCAAGGATCTGGGAAAGGCTGTCCGGATCAATGTGGTAGAGAACAGTGTTGAAGTCCGGATCGCTGTGGTCCTGGACGGCACGGTCAGTATCCCGGAGTGCTCGGAAGAGATCCAGGATAAGGTGAAGAATCAGATCGAATCTATGACCGGCATGGATGTTACTGAAGTCCAGGTCATCATTGCAGGAGTGACCGCATGAGCATCTCAAGAAGCAGGCTGAGGGATCTTTCTTTCCAGCTGGTGTATCAATATGATTTTCACCCGGAAGAAGAGCGGCCGGAACAGATCCGGCTCTTTACGGAGGAGCTGGAGAATCTGGAGGAAGAGGACCGGGCGCTCCTTTCAGACCGGGCGGAAAAGATCTATGCCCTGATCCCGGAACTGGATCAGGAGATCGGATCAAATACCTCCGGCTGGAAGCTGAACCGGATGAGCCGGGTGGACCTTGCTGTGATCCGGCTCGCACTGTATGAGATGCGCTATGATGACCAGGTGCCGGTCAAGGTCGCGATCAATGAAGCCGTAGAGCTCGCGAAGCTGTACGGCGGAGACAGCTCGCCGCAGTTTGTAAACGGTGTGCTTGCAAAGCTTGTTAAGGAGACGGATGAG
>CADCQD010000186.1 GCA_902803485.1 uncultured Eubacteriales bacterium
GCGGCGTAGAATTCATCCGCGCCTTCCGGGACGTGCCGGTCAAACTTGCCCTGCAGCGCGTCCTGGTAAAGCATGTACCGCGTAGGATACAGCGCCGTCTTTCCGAAGGTGGTCCGGTCCCCCAGGTCCATCAGCTTTTCAAAATCCATAAAGGACCTGTAGGACGCTCCGGTCACCGCCTTCATGGCCTCCGAAAGATTCTCGTCGTCCGTCCGGCCGTTCCAGTTGTTCTCCGCGTAGCATACCAGCGTGGGAAGCGCCGCGAACATGGAACAGGTCCCGCCGTTATCGCCCCACATGGTCACATAGATCTCTTTGATCTGGTGCTCTCTGGCGGACTGCATCGCGACGCGGGCCGAGTTAATGGAGAACAGGTTCAGCGGCACTACGCCGTACCAGCAGGACGCGCCGCCCGCGAAGGCCACAGGATTATGGAACTTCAGATGATTCTCCATCATCCGGTCGTACTTCGCCTTATCGTCTCCGTAATAGTCCCAGTACACCAGGGTCAGCTCCGGCGGAACGATGGAAATGACTTTTTCCGTGATCACCGTGTCATCGGAATAATAATCATGCTTGTCATTGCACATCCTGAAGAACATATCGCTCCACATCCGCGGCTCAAAATCATATTTTCTCAGGATCTCCATGACCTTCTGAAGATGCTCGAGCATGATCTCGCTGCTGTCATGATAGCCCTTCTTCTCCAGATAATGGCCCCTGCCCAGAAGGTACGCTTCATCCATTCCGATGTTGATCCGCCTGGAGCGGAGGCTCTCGCGCATGGAGCGCACGCAGTTTTCCAGCAGCTCATAGGTCCTCGGAAGCGCCAGATTCAGGATGTCGTCCCAGTCCCGGAGCCCTTCATACGCAGGCCAGCGAAGGATCGCCCCCAGATGCGCCAGCATCTGGATGCAGGGGATCAGTTCCACGCCGAGTTCCGCGGCGTAGTCATCCAGCTCCTTCAGGTCCTTTTGGGAATACCTGCCCCGGAGATGGCCGAAATACGGCTCCCCCGGAACCTCGTACGTTTCCTCGGTATAGAGCATCATCGCGTCAAAACCGAGGAGCGCCGTGGTCAGGATCAGATCCTTGACCCGGGCCGGCTTCATGACCGCGTTCCTGGAGCAGTCCACCATCGGCCCGAGGGTGTCGAATGAGGGCTTCTCCCGTACGTCAAACGCTTTCCCTTTCCCTGCATATCTGGAAAGCAGCCCGAGGCCGCGCATGAGAGCGCTTCTGTTCGCGTATTCCAGGATCCAGGGGCCCTCCTCGCTTCCCGCGATATGCACGCCTTCCGCGCATGTTCCGAGCCGGACTTCCGTACCGCCTTCCCCGCAGGTAAAGCCCAGCTCTCTTACGCCCTCCGAAAGAGCGAACCGGATCTCGTCATTTACATTGGTAAAATTCAGCTTCATCCTCTTCTCCTTTTCGTTGCCGGATCTTCTGCCATGGAGATCCGCGGCTTATTTTCCCGTTAAGTGGTGATAATACCAGAGAGCACTTTCCGAAAGATCATCCAGGGTAAACCCGCTGGTCTTGTCCACATCCGGCTTGATAAACGCGCAGGATTCGTCCTTGTTGGACAAGTTCCACATCACGTAGCTGATATTGTTCTTATCGCAGAGCTCCATCCATGCATCGCCCTCCGCCGTATCCGGGGCTTCATCGCCGTTGGACTCCACAATGCCGAATTCCGTTACGAAGACCGGCAGGCCGGCGTCCAGCGCCTTCTGCATATCCTTCCGGTTGGTCTCCTTGTTCGTCGCGGCGTAAAAATGCATGGTATACATGACATTCGGGTCTTCCAGCGGGAATTTCTCCGGCGCGTAGCACAGCTTGCTCCAGGAGGGGGTACCGCAGATGATCACAGCGTCCGGATCATTCTTCCGGATGATGGGGATGATGTCCTCCGCGTATTCCTTGATCTTCGGCCAGGAAGCGTAATCTCCGTTCGGTTCATTGCAGATCTCATACAGCACGTGCGTCTTGTCCCCGTATTTCTTCGACATCTCGTCAAAGAATTTTTCCGCCTCCGGCTGGTTTGCCTGAGGCCTTCCGTCACGGAGGATGTGCCAGTCGATGATGGCGTAAATGCCTTCCTCTTCGCAGATCTGTACGCCTTTATCCACGATCGCCTTCAGCGCTTCTTTATCGCCGTCGATGCAGTAGCCGCCGTTTTCCGCCGTGTACATCGCGATCCTCAGCACATTGATCCCGAAGGTCTCCTTAAACCAGTGGATGCACTCCTGATTCACATACTGCGGGAACCAGCCGATTCCGTGCGTGCTGATACCCCTTAGCTGCACCGGGTTCCCGGCCTTGTCCGCCAGATGGGTCCCGTCCACATGAAGCGCGGGGATCCCTTCCTCGGAAGCCGTATCCTCCGCCGGATCTTCGGATGCCGCGCCCGCGTCCTGTTCCTCCGCGTCCTGTTCCTCAGCGGCTCCGGATCCCGTACCGCTGCCGCCGGGGGCGCATGCCGCAAGCATCATGGACCCGGCGATGATCAGCGCGGCTGCCGCCAAAAACCAATTCCTGAATACTTTCATATTCCCTCCCTTATGATA
Source organism: uncultured Eubacteriales bacterium (assembly GCA_902803485.1). Taxonomy (GTDB): domain Bacteria; phylum Bacillota; class Clostridia; order Lachnospirales; family Lachnospiraceae; genus UBA1267. The sequence goes on from CADCQD010000186.1 coordinate 2,571, forward strand.
TTTTTATCGTCCTGTCAGATCCTTGGAAAGCGCGCTCCTGCAGGCCAGGATCCATTTCGCGCGGTCCAGAGGATCCACACCGTTTCTCGGTAATGTTTCGTGTATCTCCGGCGGCGCCGGCCGGTACGCGAGAAGCTCCATCCGGATCATGCCTTTCCCGGAGGTCAGCGAACGGAAAGTGACCGGGTAGTCCAGGCACTCCCGAAGGGGCAGCACGGCTTCCAGTGAAAACAGGCCGTCCACCGTCTCCTGCGTCCGGATCTCTCCATGCATGGAGATGATCTGTCCCATGACCTTGCCGTACAGGCCTTCATCCGCTGTGAGCGACATTTTCATGTATGGCTCCATCAGGACCGAACCGCTGTCCGTTAACGCCCGCAGCACCGCCACCGGCGTTGCCACAAAGAAGTCCAGCGGGTGGGTATGCACGTGATGGCTGTTGCCGCTCACCAAAGTGACCTTCGTATCCATGACCTCCCAGCCGTAGATCCCCTGCTTCAGTGTTTTGTACACACTTTCACGCACATGGTTCTGATACCGTGCCAGAAGCTCTCCTTCCTTGACGATGGATTCGAATACGATCCCGCTGCCCTCCGGCAGCGGTTCCATCCGAAGCCGGACGATGGCCCAGCAGGGCTTCGGCATGGTGTAGGCTTCAAATCCTTCCGCCGTCCTTCCCGGCTTTTCCTTGTATATGACTCTCGGTTTCGCGAAATCCGCCCGGATGCCGAACCGGGTCATCAGGATCTCCGTCAGTATCTCGGTCTGGATCGTGCCCATGATATGGACGAAGATCTGGTCCGTCTGGGTATTCCTCTCCAGAGAAAGCAAAGGATCCTCCTCTGAAAGGATGGACAGCGCCTCGTACAGCCGGGTCTTTTCCTCCGGGTTTGCAGGGGTCACCTCCGTAAGAAGCAGCGGTTCCGTCCGCATGGCCTCCACTTCCCGCGAGGGGTCCGGCTGCCCGATCACGTCGCCGATGCGGATCCTGGAGAGGCCGTACACCGCGGCAATATCACCCGCTTCCATGTGTCCCGTATCCTCCAGCCTTCCGCCCCGGATCCTTCGGATCTGAGAGACCTTTTCATCCGGCAGCTTCTCCTCCGGATCCACATCCGGATCATCCACCGGCACCGGGTCGCGGGACGCGAGCTTTCCTCCGTAAAGCCGCACATAGGCGACCTTCCCCATCACTTCGTCATGGGTCATGCCGAATACCGTTCCGGACAGGTACGGCACCTCCCGGGACGCCGCGTCCGGCAGATACCTCGTGATCCCCGAAAGAAGCTCCCGGATCCCCCGGCCTTCCTTCGCGCTGGTATAAAACAGCGGGCAGATCTTTGCCTGTTTCGCGTAAACCGTAAGCTTCGCGAACAGGTCCTTTTCCCGGGGCTGTTCTTCTAAAAGAAAGGCTTCCTCCATCTCCGGATCCAGTTCCGCGAGAGCCGCGAAGACCTCTTCCGGCCGGTCCACAGGCGCGATGCTCCGCGTCAGCTGCCGGCGGATCTCCCGCTCCACCTGCTCCCGTACGAACCCGGCCCGGTCGATCTTATTGCAGACCAGGATCACCGGCAGATGAAGCTTCTTCAAGGCGCGGAAGATCGTCAGCGTCTGCGCCTGGACCCCTTCCACCGCAGACAGCACCAGAACCGCGCCGTCCAGCGCCTTCAGGGACCGCATCACTTCACCTGCGAAGTCCGCGTGCCCGGGGGTGTCAATGATCTGGATGGCGTCCTCGCCGTATGTAAAGGAGATGCAGGCGTTTTTCACAGAGATCCCGCGTCTCCGCTCCACCTCCAGAAAATCGCTGGCGGTGGTGCCGTCATCCACAGAACCGCCGCTTCGGATCGCGCCGGCCGCCAGAAGCAGCTGTTCAGTTATCGTCGTTTTTCCGGCATCTACGTGCGCCAGGATGCCGATGTTGAATCTTCGTTTCATGAGTCTGTCTTATTCGCCGCTCTCTTCCAGATAATAACCGATGGTCGTTACAAGTCCGTCGCTGCGGTACCCGGTGTTCAGATCGATCTCCGTGTCCGCGGCATGCCATACGGCTACCAGTTCCACCAGCCCCGCATGTACCTGCGCTCCCAGAGAATCATCGGCGGCGCCTTTTTTATCTTCCACCACCGTTTTGACAAAATCCTTCTCCGGTTCACCGTAAACGATCGTAAGTGCTTCCTTTAAGGCTTCAAAATCCTCCACATAGGCGTCTTCGTCTTCGTGGTCCGCGGAATAGGTGTACTTCCCGGACACCAGCAGTCCATCGTCGAAATAGAATGACGCAGTCATGTCAAGACCTGCCGCGGTGACGGGAAGCCCCGTAATGGTATTCTTCCCGATCCCGGCGCCCTGCGCCTCCGCGTCTTCCTCCTCCGCTACAAAAGCAATATCGTCGCCCCAGAAGAACCCGCGGAAGTTGCCTTCTCCGCCCAGGCCTTCGGTGTCTGTTTCCGTATCATCCCCGACGTATCCTTCCCGGGACAGTGACAGCGCCGCTTTCCGCCAGGGCTGAGCGTACCCGCCCCGGTCTTCCCTTACCACCAGGACCATGCTCAGGTAATTGCCGTCCGCTTCTTCCGCGATCACGATCTCCATCATCGCGTCTTCATGGCTGTAAAAACAAGTAAGGCAGTTCAGCCCGTTCAGCTCATAATAATCTGTAAAACAGGTATCATATCCGTCCGGGAACATCTCCTCCATCACCTGGCTGCTGTCTTTTGCGAGGTCCTCTTTCATCTCCTCCAGGTCACCTGCGAATTCCAGACCGCTGTCTCCCGCGATCAGATACACATTTTCTTCCTGGCCCCGGAGAGAAAAGACTTTAAAATCCTCATCATCTTCTTCCGTTTCCCAGTACGCCGGATCGATTTCAAATGAGATGCCGTTGATCACATAGAGGATGCCCTCGGACTCTTCTCCGGGTTCCTCCTCATCCTCGTCTCCGGGTTCCTTCTCAGCCTCGTTTCCGGTCTCTTCTTTGTTTTCTTCTCCTGCTTCATATGTCTCTTCCTGCTCTTCGTCTTCCGCCTCCGCGAATGCTGTTGCTGAAGCGCTGAAAAGGAACAGGAACGCCAGCAGGAGCGTCAGTGCCGTTTTTATATTTTTCTTCATATATTACTCCTCCTTGACGGGATCTTTTTCCGCCGCGATCCGGCAGGCCGCGTCCTCGATCCCGCCCCGGTTATGGACGCGGATCATCCCGTTACGCGGTTTCTTCTATGAAGGCCACATAATCCAGGGACTGCAGCGCTTCAATGATCTCGCTGTGCTTTTTGTATTTTTCTAATTCCCGGCTGCTGATGGTGAACATGATCGTATACACGCTCAGTCCGGAATTGACGTACGCCGGGTTCATTTCAATGTCATCGATCCGCATGCCTAAGCGGCGGATGGTCGTGATAAAGCTGCTGAGGTCGCTCTTACTTTTCAGTTCCAGGTGAACTTCAAAATGATTCGACCGGTCCCGGAGGCTTTTTTCGATCGCGGGGAACAGGGACAGGCTCAGAAGCAGCGCCGCGAAAGAAAGCAGGGCAATGGTGTACATCCCCATGCCGATGGCGAGGCCGATGACGCTGCAGGTCCACAGGCCCGCGGAGGTCGTCAGACCCTTAATGGTGCCGCTGGAACTGAAAAGGATCGAATAGCCGGATACCAGCGCGGCGGATACGACGACAGCCGCCGCCATCCAGGGCATGGAACCGCCGCTTTCCGAAAGGGAGGCCTGGATCAGCGCGGCCGAGGTGGCCGCCAGCGACATGATGATAAAGGTCCTGAGGCCTGCGGAATGCCGCTTGCTGGCACGTTCGGTGCCGATGATCGCGGAAAGCAGCATGGAAAGGAGGATCCGGAAAAAGACCGATCCCAGCGTTACGTCCGCAGACCACTGTCCTAACAAAGATGCGATATAGTCCTGTGCCATTTACGACCTCCTTCTGTTCCTGAAAAATCCGCTGTAATACGGGCCGCGGCGCATGGCCATCTGTTCTTCCGCGGCTTCCATAAAAGCCACTTCCTCCGGAGAAACCGGTTCCCTGGGAAGTTCCTCCTGGATCAGCCGGATCCTCTCGATCAGAAGTTCCGCGGCGGTTTTCTGTTTTCCGTCTTCGCCGGTTTCCGGAAGCGGTACGATGTCCTCCAGTTTGTCGGAATAGGAACCGGACAAATACAGCGACAATTTGGCTAAGGCGGGACCCACCAGTTCATATAAAAGGCTGGCTGTGAGGATCACCGTCTGAAGCGCGACGCCCACTTCACCTCCCAGAGCCCTCGCGCCCATCGCCGCAAGTCCGATGGCTACGCTGGCCTGCGGGATCAGGGCAAACCCCAGGTAGTTTCTCACTTCCTTTTTCTTTTTTGTGATGAGGCAGCCCAGGAAGGCGCCAAAATATTTGCCGGCGATCCTGGCCGCGAAGTACAGTATGCCGATCACAAAAAGCGGTTTGCTGCCAAAGCTTCCGGAGGGCTCAAACAGCGCGTCCAGGCGGAAATTCAGGCCGGACCGGACAAAAAACAGAAGAAGGATCGGCGGGGTAAAGTAATTCAGCTGTTTGAACAGCCGGTCGTTATCTGTCAGATTGACGTAGATCATGCCCATGGACATGCATCCCAGAAGCGGGGATACGTCCATCATGACGCAGATCCCGCAGAAGGCAAATAAGAGCGAAATGGAAATGATGAGCCGGTTGTCCTCTGTCCGGCGTTTAGTCATCAGCAGCTTCAGAAGAAGGCCGAAGAGGCCGCCCAGGAGCAGTACTCCC
>CADCQD010000187.1 GCA_902803485.1 uncultured Eubacteriales bacterium
GACGGTGATCATCGGGATCAGCATCGGGATCGTGATGTTCCAGATCTGCTGCCATTTATTCGCGCCGTCGATCCTGGCTGCCTCATACAGTTCCTGGTCAATGCCGGCCAGCACCGACATATACAGGACGGATCCGTAGCCGACGCCGTGCCAGAAGTTGACCACGGAAAGAATGTATGGCCAGTAAGAGGCGTTTGTATAGAATTTTACAGGCTTGGACACTCCAAAGAACGGCAGGATCTCCGTGTTCAGGAGTCCGGTATCGCTGGAGAGGAAAGCGTATACGATAAACTGTACGGCCGCGTATGAGATGAAGATCGGGATGATCATGATGGTCTGCATGACACGTCCGGCTTTTTTAAATACAAACTGATCGATCGCGATAGCGAGAATAATATTCAGCGTCGTTCCGATCAGGGTGAATATCAGATAATACATCAGCGTATTCTTCGTGATATTCAGGAACGTCTTTGATGATGTGACCAGCAGCTTAAAGTTTTCCGGGAAGTTCCAGGGACTCTTAAAGATGCCGTCCACATAGTTAAAGCGCTTGAACGCGATAATAAGGCCGAACATCGGTACATACGCGAACAGCAGCATGATCAGGAACGCAGGAAGCGCAAGCACGACGTACGCGCGATGCTTCCATGTGTTTTTAAGGAATCCTTTCATATCCTTACACCCCTTCTCCTCATAGCTTTTTCTGCAATATGCCCAAATAATGACACTATCAGGCACTGCACAATTGCATTATACACAATTGTAAAAAATTTTCAATTGAAATTTTTGTCGCAAATTACCATAAAAGTGTTTTTTTCAGGTTATTATTTTGTCAGGTCTTATTTTTCGCAGTCTGACCGGCCGGATCCATTATTACTAAGATATTCTAAAATAATATCTTTCATTGCGCGGAGCGCTTTCCCCCGGTGGCTGATCCGGTTCTTCTCTTCCGGCGGGATCTCTGCGGAAGTCATTCCGTATTCCGGAAGGAAAAAGCAGGGATCATAGCCGAAACCGTTTCTGCCGGCGGTCCCGTACGCGATCTGTCCTTCCATTGATCCGTAAGAAGTCCTGACCGATCCGTCCGGGAACAGCGCGGCCATACAGCATTCGAACCTGGCGCTCCTCTCGGGACCATTAAGTCCCTCAAGATTCTTAAGGATCGCGCCGATCTTCACGTCATAGCCCGCGTCCTCTCCCATAAAGCGGGAAGAATACACGCCAGGCGCGCCGCCCATGGCGTCCACGGAAAGTCCGGAATCATCCGCAATAAAAATGGTGTCCGCCATCACTCCGGCGGCTTTCGCCTTGATGCACGCGTTTTCCCGGAAGGTCGTCCCGTTTTCTTCGATCTCTGCAGTGATGCCTGCTTCCCTCATGGAAAGCACAGGAAGGCCGCAGTCTGCCATAATGGCGCGGATCTCCCGCATTTTCCCTTCATTGCCGGTCATAAAAACGATCCTCATAATGATCAGTTGATCCTTCCTCTCTTATTCGTTTCCTGATCTGTGGTGTACACCTTCAGGCAGATGTTGCAGCCGCTCTGGTTTTCAGTGTTCCGGAAATAGATGCCGTCGTTGCTGAGATAGCCCTCGCCGTCGTCTGTCTTCACATTCGGGATATCCTTGGTGGACTTTTCCACCGCCACCGGACAGCTGAGCCCGGGAGTGGTGAGCCGGACTACGACGGCAAAGGTATCCCCCTCGTTCAGAGGATACTTGCCTTCCAGGGGAATGGTAAAGAATCCCTCATCCGGCAAAGCGCCGGACGCCAGAAGCACCCGGTCTTCCAGGGACGCGGCGCCGTTGAAATTCTGCACGCCGTACACCTCATACGTACTGTTTTTACCCAATGTATAGAAACCGATCGCGGATAAGAGCTCATCCGATCCCGCCGTATAGACGTTCGCGAAATACGCGGTATCCGATCCGTAGCCCGCGTTCGCCGTGGCTCCGCACAGATCCGTCTGGTAAATATGGTCGTAATTTCCCCTGCTCTCTACGTCCGAGAAATACATGGCCCGGGACGCCAGGGCCGCGTCGCAGTAGGAGATCCAGAAGGTACCGTTCAGCCCGAAGTCCTCGCCCCAGCTGTTCATGCAGAGGAACGCCCCGTCCCTGGGCAGGATATCCCCGTTCACGAAATTCATCCGGCTGTATTCGTCGTCCCAGCCGATGATCACTACGTCATGGTTTACCCGCCGGTCGCCGGTATAACAATAGGCTTCCTTTTCTTCATTATAGTAGTGATCCACTTCGATCAGATGATCTCCGTCCGACATGACCAGGTACACCGAAGCTTCAACGCCTCCGTACTGATACACCGCGTTCTGTATCTCATCGATCGAAGGATCTTCAAGGATGACCGCGCCCTGCACGTGTTTCGCGATCCTGGCGGAATCCGAACCGTTCCACGGCTCTTCCACCGGGCCCTGCCAGGCCAGGAGGTACGAAAGCGCCATCGTCGCCTCTCCTCCAGTCTCTTCATCCGTTCCGAAACTGTTCTTCTGAAGAAGGTGCGCCCGGGAGAAGGTATGCTCCTCCTCCGGAAGCAGCGTGGTCTCCAGCGCCGTCAGGGCCGCGTAGGCCCAGCAGCTGCCGGAATTTCCCTGATCCAGGATCTCCGGGATCCTGCCGTTCTCCATATACGAAAAGCGGACCGGAAGCTCCGGTTTTTCGACGCCGGGGATCTCATCTGTGAGCAGGACTCTTCCCGGATCCTCATCGATCAGCTTCTGCCATTTATCCGAGATCGACACCGGCGCGTAGCCGCGTACCACAGTCTCCGCACGGGTGTATCCGGTGGAACAGACGATGGCGGAAAGAAGCAGCACCGCAGTCATGATAATGTAAAAGCGTCTTTGAAACATTTCACTGCCTTTCAGGCTTCCTGCCGCTTCGGCGGCTTCGGGCCCATAAACTGATAATAATATGTCTTCAGCATGCCATTGTAGATCTTCCTGTTTTTATCCGCTTTCCTTCCGATATCCCGCTCCGCATCCTCATAGGAAGTGATCAGGTACATCGACCAGGTGGGAAGCGTGCGGAAACGTTCGCCCAAGGTCTCATATAAAGGACGCAGGGCCTCTTTTTCAGACAATCTTTCTCCGTAAGGCGGGTTGGTAACGATAAAACCGTATTCTCCTGATGGCCTTACCGAGGATACGTCCCGCGTCTCAAAGCGGATCAGGTGATCCACACCGGCCCGCATGGCGTTTTCCTTTGCGGAGCGGATGGCGGAAGGATCGATGTCGCTTCCGAAGATCTGTGCCGGGATCCGGTCGTTCATAAGCTCCATCGCCTCATTGACCGCGTCATACCAGTCCCTCTTTGTCAGAATATTCGTCCATTTTTCCGCGGTGAAAGACCGGTTCATTCCGGGCGCGATCCCGGCTGCCATCATGGCCGCTTCAATAGGAAAGGTGCCGGATCCGCAGAAAGGATCCAGCAGGATCCGGTCTTTTTTCCACGGCGTCAGCATCAGAAGCGCCGATGCCAGGGTCTCGCTGATGGGCGCGAGGACCGTATCCGTCCGGTAACCCCGTTTATGGAGAGAAATGCCGGAGGTGTCGATGCCGATGGTCACCCGGTCCTTCATAATGCTGACCCGGAGAGGATAATCCGCGCCGGTCTCCGGAATGGTCTCCGCATGATACTGCTCTTTCAGCCGTTCAACAATGGCTTTTTTCATGATGGACTGGATATCCGAGGGAGAAAACAGCCTGCTTCTGACAGAATTCGCTTTCGTCACCCATACACGCCCGTCTTCCGGGATCCAGCGCTTCCAGTCCAGGGCCCTGGTCTTTTCAAACAGCTCGTCAAAGGTGACCGCCTCAAATTCCCCCGCCAGCACCAGGACGCGTTCCGCGGTACGGATAAAAATGTTGCTCCGGGCAATGCCGGCCTCGTCCGCAAAGAACCGGACTTTTCCGTCTTCCACCATGGAGATCCCGTATCCGAGATCCCCGATCTCCCGCTTCAGTACGGATTCCAGGCCGAAATGGCACGGCGCGATGAGTTCAAGTGTATGATTCATATGCCTCACTGATAGATATTCAGGTTCAGGTGATAATCCTGGGGTTTCCCGC
>CADCQD010000188.1 GCA_902803485.1 uncultured Eubacteriales bacterium
TCGATGCAGTAGTGGAACATCCGCCAGGTCCAGGCACCGCCGCGGGAATACCCGGAGAAAGCCCGGTGGTCACGGGAAGCTTTCACAGCTTCTTCGGAAGCATTTTCCAGATAGGTATTGTACCGGGTCTCCAGCACCGGAATGATGTCTTTTACGATCTCTTTGTAATAATATCCGGGAATGCCGGGAGTCCATCCGTCGCCGGCCTCTGCTCCGCCGGTCTGTACACGCTCATCCGCGTCGCGCATCGGATCCATATAATAGGTCACGAATACGATGATGCAGGGATCCAGTTCGCCGGAATCAAACAGCATATCGAACATGTACTTATTGCCGCCGATGGCAAACATGGCAGGTTCGCAGGTGTTGCCGTGCTGGAAGTACAGGACGTTGTATTTCCTGGCTTTATCGTCCTTATCATAACAGTAGGGCAGATAGACGTAGGCAGTCTTGTGATAGGTGACACCGTTTTCATAGACGGCGGTATCATAATCAAAACGCTCCACGGTACCCATTTTCTCCGGGACTCCGGTCCTGAGGTACGGGTTTTCTTCAAACACGGTCTCATAATCCAGAACTTCCCCCGGACGGGTGATCACTTTTCTGTATTCACTCATACGCAGCTCCTTTCATTCATATTTTTTACGCTCTCGGTAAGAACCATACGCAGGGAACCCGCGTGACAGGATCTTTTTCTGATCCAAAGTATATCACATTGTGTTTTGAAATGCCACATTCCGCGCGTATTCCGGACGCGGGCACCGAATGCGGCACAGAAACTGCCCCGGACCATTGCTTCACGCCTGAATATATGTTAATTTATATACAGCAGATCAATGGAGCGTATACGAATGAAAAGAATGCATGTTTTTGAACTGGATGCGGTCAGGCCGCTTATCTGTTCTTCGCCGGAAGAACAGGGGATCCCGTCCCGGGCGGTCCTGGACTTTTTTGAAACGGTACAGAAGCGGGATCTGGAGGTGGACAGTATCCAGATCGTCCGGAACGGAAAGCTGTGCCTTAATGCCATCGCGAGACCCTATCACGAAAAAAGCTGGCACAGGATCTATTCCGCGGCAAAGGGCATCGTAGCCGCGGCCATATTATTTGCCATTCAGGAAGGCCGGTTCGAACTGCACTCCAGAGTGATCCCCCTTCTTCCGAAGGAGTGGATCCCGGAAGATCTGGACGAACGGTGGGAACGCCTTACGGTATACCACCTGCTGACCATGACGGACGGGCATGACCGGGACACCATGTTCCAGATGTGGGGCAAGACCGACTGCTGGATCCGGAAATTCTTTGAGGTAAAACCGGCGTATGAACCGGGGACGCACTTCCTGTACGATATGGGCGCGCAGTATGTGATGAATGAGATCATCGCCCATACGACCGGGCAGACTACCGGAGAATATCTGGAAGAGCGGCTGTTCCGGAAGATCGGCGTGGAATATACCAACAGTTTTACGGAGCCGGAGGGACTGTTCTTTTCTTCCACCATGCAGCTGCATCCGGACGGATTAACGAGGCTGGCGCTGTTCTATCTGAATAAAGGAAGGTGGGACGGAGAACAGCTTCTCAGAGAGGACCTGGCGGTTCTTGCAGGCCGGCATCACGTGCCTTCTTCTCATTTTGTGAATGGGAAATGCGAGGGGAACTTTGCCGGATACGCGCTTCATATGTGGCGGAACAAGGGCGGAGGCTTCCGGCTGGACGGCGGCCAGGGACAGTTCGGCCTGGTACTGCCGGATGAAAACATGGCCGTGGGGATCTTAAGCTGCGCGGATAACGCGCCGGAGATCCTGGATATTTTCTTTGACACCATCTTCGCTTCCTGTTACTGTTATCCTGTCAGGGAGGACGCGAATGATGCCGCCCGCCTCCGGCAGGCGGTGCAGGAATTTACCCTGGGGCCTTCAGGGGTGCTTCCCCACGCGGAACTGGAAAAGCAGATCAGCGGCGCGGCATACCGCCTGGAGCCGAATCCGTACGGCCAGGAAACCGTATCCTTCACTTTCCTTAAAGACCGGGTGGTCATCCGGACTACCGGGGATCACGGGGAAAAGGAGATCTGCTGCGGGCTTGCCGGCGTTTTTCTGGAAAACCATAACGGGTATATTCTGACAAATAAGAAGCCGGAGGAAATCGCTGACATCGACCATAATCTCGGTTATGAGGAAAATTGTACGCTGTATACCGGAGGTTTCCGGGATCCGGCCGTGTTTGAGTTCCGGATGCGGAGCGCGTCTTTCCTCAGCGACCACAGATATCAATGTATATTTTCCGGAGATTTCCTGGAGATCCGGATGTCGAATAATTCGGTGAATCCAAGAAGCATGTACCGCAGAAGAGCGGATGCGCCGGATATTGTTTTACAAGGGAAGAAGATCAGAATTGAAGGAGGAGAAACATGAGAAGAAAAAGTTTTGGCGTAAAGCCGTTCAGCTATCCGCAGCCGGTGTGGATCATCGCGACCTATGACGAAAATGGCGCACCCAATGCCATGAACGCGGCCTGGGGCGGCATCAGCGAGGAGAATGAGATCTCCGTCTGTCTGTCACCCGGCCATAAGACCTGCGCGAACTTTGAAAAGACCGGTGCTTTTACCATCAGCATGGCTGACGCGCCGCATGTGGCGGGATGTGATTATGTGGGCATTGCCTCGGGAAACGACACGGAAGATAAATTCGCGAAAGCCGGATTTACAGCATCAAAAAGCGAACTGGTCAACGCTCCCATTATTAATGAGCTTGCGGTATGCCTGGAGTGCAGGGTGAAAAGCTATGATAAGGAATCCTGCATTTTGAAAGGCGAGATCGTCAATGTCAGCGTAGACGAAGCGGCACTTACGGACGGCAAAGTGGACGTGGCCAAGGTGCAGCCGATCGCGTTTGATCCGTTCAATAATGCCTATCATGTATTGGGCGAAAAGGTGGGCGAAGCCTGGAA
>CADCQD010000189.1 GCA_902803485.1 uncultured Eubacteriales bacterium
ACTCTCATTTCAATGCGGTATTATCATTTCGTTGAGAGATACCGGCCATCCGCCGCATCTGGATCCCGCAGAAAACCGTACAGCTGGCCCGGAGTCCTGTAGCACAGGCCCTGCCAGCCCAGGATCAGCGCAGCCGCGATATTCGCCGGAGAATCATCGATAAACAGGGTCCTTTCCGGATCCAGCCGGTAGCGGCCTATGAGCGTACGGTAAATACCCTGGTCCGGCTTCATCTGGTGCTCCATTGCGGACACGACGTATCCGTCAAACAGCGAAAAGAAATCATACTCTTTTACATTTCTCAGGAAATGCCTTTCCGGATAATTGCTGAGCACATACAGTTTTTTACCATGCGCCTTGCAGATCCTGACCGCGTCTTCCCCTTCCTTCACAACATACCGGTCATCCGGCCAGTCATACATCAGGTGGAAGATCGGCTCTATCAGATCTGTTTCATCCCCCGCCATGGCTTTTGCGCATTCTCTTTCTGTAATATAACCGTAATCGAAAATATGCCAGAAGGGAGAAGACGTCGCTTTTTTGATCGCGCGGGAGATCAGTTCGTGATTCCCCGGATAAAACCGCGACAGCGTCTTTTCCATATCCAGGTCCACCAGAACGTCTCCCACGTCAAAAACAACATTGTCGATCAGATCCCATGGCATCGTCTGATACTTATGGTTGATTACGTCGTTCATCATCATACTTCCTTTTCTTTGGTCTGTCCCGGATTCACATGCACCATCACATGCTTCACGTCCGGGAAACACTGCTCTACTTTGTCATGCACCCGTTCCGCGATCCCGTGGGCCGAAAGGAGCGAACTGTTCCGGTCCACCGCGATCTCCACGTCCACATAGATCTTATTGCCGAACATCCGCGTGCTCAGAAGATCGATTCCCTCAACCTCCGGATCCGAAAGGATCAGCTCCCGCACTTCCTGCTCAAACTCCGGGCTTCCTGCGGTATCCAGCATCTGCCGGAAGGCGCCGATCAGGATATCGCAGGCCACCTTCAGGATGAAGAAGCATATGACGATGGAGGCCGCGGGATCCATCCAGGGGAGGCCCAGCCGGGCGCCGGCGATACCGATGAGGGAGCCGATGGAGGAAAACGCGTCTGAACGGTGATGCCAGGCATCTGCCTTAAACGCCTCCGAATCCAGGATCTTCGCGTAATGCATGGTATAATGATACATCAGTTCCTTCGCCAGGATCGAGACTGCCGCGGCGACCAGCGGCAGGATCGTGGGGATCTCCATGGACTCCGGGCTTTCTGTAAGAAGCTTCTGGATCCCGGAATAGCCGATACCGATCCCGGTGCCCGCAAGGATCAGCCCCAGGAAAATGGAGGCAACACTTTCAAATCGCTCATGGCCGTAGGGATGCCTGACGTCCGCCTTCCTGGCGGCAAGATGCACGCCTGCCGTGGCGATCACCGTAGCAAATACGTCCGAAAGGGAATGCACCGCGTCGGAGACCATGGCTCCGGAACGGCCAAGAAGACCTGCCGCGAGCTTAAACGCAGACAGCAGGACGTTCCCGGTAATGCCCACATGGGCCAGTTTATTTATGATCTTTTTCTCATCCATATGAAATATACCTGAATACAGTTTTCACCGCAAATAAAAACACATCCGCAGAACACTCGTCCCGCAGATGTGCTGATTCCATGTATGCCTGTTCATTCTGCTGGATCAGGTGTCCGGCGTTTCCTGCCGCGCCTTTGCGCCGCGTACGCGGTCAGCACTCAAAGTCCATGCATAAACGTACCGCCACATTCGGCCGGACCTTTCCGTCCGCCACCGCCACATGCGCGGGATGCTTTTTATACCCTTGATACGCGGCTTCATCCGCAAATACGCTGTCCAGCATCAGGTCCGCTGTGGAAGATGCCAGCCCTTCCGTATACACATGGATCTCAAGAAGCCCCGGGATCTGTCCCTGAAGACCCTCCAGGCCCTCTTTGATCCCCTGCTTCACCAGGACCTTTTCCTCCGCGGAAAATGTATCTTTCAGCGTCCAAACGATAATATGTCTGACCATAACGCCTCCTTAATCCGGCCTTGTGATAATGACCTGGCCGTCCCGGACTTCCATCCGTACCCGGTTCCCGTCCACGCCGATGTTCTCCAGCACTTCTCTTGGGATCTGCACCCGGCCCGCCCGGTCCAGGATCGCGTACTCGTCCTGCACCTCGCTCTGCTCCGTAAAGGCATTGACCTCTGAGAGCCGGTCCAGCATCTCCTTCTTCAGGTACATTTCCGAGCTGATCTTTCCGTCGCGGATCGCTGCCACACGGTTCACCTTTTTACTGAGGGCCCGGTCGTGGGTAACGATGACGATGGTAAGCCCCATCTCCTGATTCAGCCGCTTAAAAAGATCCAGGATGTATTCGCCGGTCTTTACGTCTACGGAACCTGTCGGCTCGTCCGCAAGCAGTACTTTGGGATGATTGGCCAGGGCAATGGCGATCGCCACGCGCTGCTGCTCACCGCCGGACATCTGGCTCAGACGGTTGTTCTTCTTTGAAGAAAGTCCCACCAGGTCCAGAAGCTCCAGCGCTCTCGCTTTTCTCCTGCCCTCATTTTCAAAAAGCATCGGCATCTCGATGTTCTGCCACGCAGTCATATAAGGCAGGAGGTTTCTCGCGATATTCTGCCAGACAAAGCCCACGGTATTCCGCTTGTATTCCACCAGCTCCCGCTCATTCATCTTGAACAGGTTTTTTCCGTCCACGATGAGCTTCCCCGCGGACGGCCGGTCCAGTCCGCCGATCATGTTCAGGAACGTGGATTTTCCGGAGCCGCTGTTGCCGATGATCGCCATCAGTTCTCCTTCGTCGATCCGGATGTCCAGACCCTGAAGCGCCAGCACTTCGGTATCCTCGGTTTTATAGATCTTGACCAGGTTGTCGCATTCAATGATCGGATTCACTGACCAGTTCACCGCCTTCCAGTTCATATACCTTGTCACCCAGCTGCATCAGGCCCACGTCATGGGTCGTCATGATCACGGTGACACCTTCTTTTTCCACCAGATCCTTAAAGATCTTCACGACCGAAAGACCGCTGGCGGTATCCAGGGCCGCAGTCGGTTCATCGGCAAAAATCACCTTCGGATGATGCGCGATGGCGCGGGCAATGGCAATACGCTGCTGCTCGCCGCCGGAAAGCTCCTCCGGCAGATGCTCCGCGCGCTGGGAAAGGCCCACCAGATGAAGGCATTCCATCACGCGTTCTTTATAATCTCCCTCATACTTTGCCATACGGAGCGCGAATTCCACGTTCTCGTAAGCGCTCATCATCGGGATCAGCGCAACGGACTGGAACACATAGCCGATCTCGTTCCTCCGGATCTTCGTGCGCTCCTTCTCGGACATCCTGGTGATGTCCTTTCCGTTGAAAAGCACGATGCCGTCCGTGGGCTGGTCCAGCGCGCTGATGATATTCACCAGCGTCGTCTTTCCGGAGCCGGAACGTCCCCTGAGGATCGTCAGTTTGCTCTCAGGCATTTCCACATTGATATTTTTCAGCGCGTAAAACTCGCCTGCCAGTGTGCGGAAGCAGCGGCTCACGCCTTCAGTCACGATCATATTCATAGTTTAATCCTCACCCAGCTTCAAAGCCTGCGCGATCTTCATACCGCGGATGATCACGCCCAGGATCATCAGGCAGACCAGGATCATCAGGCCGATGATCACGCCCAGCCGGATGAAATCTCCGGGGTCGTTAATGATCCGCAGCGGGATCGAATAGTCCGAAGAGGAATACGCGATCATGATCAGAGGAATGAATAACCGGGCCGTCAGGATCCCTGTCACCACCCCCGCCAGGATCGATCCGCCGGAGATAAACAGATGCTCATTGATCAGCATGTGGATAATATCTCCCATGGACATACCCATGGCGCGGAAGATACCAAACTGCAGTTCTCTGGAACGCACCGAAAGGATCCAGTAGATCAGGAAGCCCACGGTACAGAGTACCAGAGCGACAATGAATCCGACGGTAAAGATACCGTTCGTGCCCTGCAGCACCGCGTCATTCTTTCTCTTCACCAGCACCTGTGACATATCCGAGAAGGATTTGAACGTCACGTCATTTTCTTCCGCGAACTTGTAGATGTATTCGCTGGAATTCTTATTTTTCAGCCAGACCTGGTACGGAAGCACGCCCCAGCTCGCCTGCATGTAATTCAGGTTGCCCACCACCAGGTAATTCTCCCGCTCCTTCATGAGGCCGTCGGCGTCTTTTTCATAGCTGACCGGAGCGAAGCTGGGCCAGTAGTTCACAAATCCGTAGACCGTCCCGAAAGCGGAAGCGCCGTTGCTGGACTTAAAGGTGATCAGGTCTCCCACCCGGAAGCCGTATTCCTTGAAATTCGAGGAAAGGAGCACCGCGTTGGAACGCTGGGAGATCGCGTTCAGGTACTGATACCAGTGGATCTTCATCAGAGAATTGTCAAATGTGGCTGTTTCTCCGAATTTCTTCGTCTCGATCCCCATCATGGTCACATTGCCGACTTTACCGCTGGGCACGTTCACTGTACCCTTCTTATCAATGTAGACCTTGGTCACGGACTCCGCGCCTTCAAGATCCTCATAGCGCAGGAAACTCGGCTCGATCCAGGTGATCTTTCCGGAGCCGGAAGACATGCCATCCGGTCCGCTCGCGCCGCCGCCCTCTTCAATGAATTTCCAGTTTTCCTGGAGAACTACGTCCGCACCGATGGTATAGCGGAGATTGTTTTCATCATTCTTGTTGATGGTCCTTGCCGCGGAGGCATTGAAAATACCCAGGGCGATGGTCATGACCAGGAAGACCGTGATGGCGCCCTGCTGCTTTCTGGTACGCAGGATGCGGACGAAGGAAGTATACACTGCGGGACTCCACTGCTTCTTAAACATATTGAAGATCAGCCTGGTCAGAAGCGGCAGGATCCTCAGGATAAAGAGGCCGCAGCCCAGCATGAACAGGGATGAGCTCAGGAACAGTAAAGGATCCAGAGATTCCCCCGCAAGTACCCGCTGGGAAAGATACGCCTTCTGGTTATTGAAGGTGTACAGGCCGTACACGGAAGCGCCCAGGATCACCAGGTCGATAAAATACCGCTGCCAGAAGGGCACGTCCGTATTCCGGTGCTTTTTCTGCTTTTGATTTACGATGGTCATCCGGGAATAGCCGAAGACCGGGACGATCATGGCCAGCGCGGATACGGAAGCCGCGATCAGCGCGTAGATCACAGCGTTTTTGTTCAGCAGGATCTCCACGTTCCGCCTCCGGACAAATTCCAGGAAGGCGTTCGCGGAGAACAGGACCCTGGTGAGCGCCACCGCCAGGACGATGCCCGCCGCAAGGGAAATGATCTCCAGGATCGCGCTCTGCAGGATATAGATACCGATGGTCTGTCTCCGGCTGGCGCCGCGGCTCTTTAATACCGCGATCTCGCCCTGCTCCATTCCCAGGAGCTGCCTTGCCACCATGAAGATAAAGGCGGCCAGCAGGGCGAAAATAGGCACCTGGAGGACCAGGAACGTCGTGCGCACCTTCTTTTCTGTCTTCAGGAAGTTGGAAAGAAGATCGTAAAAATAATTTCCGGTCTTCATGCCGCTCTTGTCCCGCATGGTCCGGTTATAATAATCCGCAGCATCCAGGATCTGCTGGACACCCTTCACCTTCAGATCCGAATAATCAAACATGGAATACCAGATCGCGCTGCAGGAACGGTTGTCCGGTGTCAGGAACAGTTTCGCGAAGGTATCCTCCTGCATAAACATGGTATAGGTGTAGCTGGAGGGCGAAAGGATCCAGTAGGTATCCTCTTTGTCTGAATAAGTGAATACACCCGAGACCCGGACCCGGAGGGGGGACCCGTCCGGAAGCTCATACTTGGTATACGTCAGGGTCTCTCCCACGAGCAGCCGGGATTCCTTCAGGCAGGCTTCGGACACGATGACGTCGATGACGCCGTCTTCATCCGGTTCCCTGGTCATTCCCGTACCCTCGATCAGGCGGATATGGTCCTCCATACCGGAAAGAGAGCCCAGGAAATAGGAAGTGCTCTTATCCTTCCGCTTCAGTGAAGTTTCCGTATCCGAGCGGTACAACGTATAATACTTGATGAAATCTTTCATCGGAAGCCCGAAATCCTTAGTGGAAGCCTCCAGCTTCGCTTCTGTTTCCAGAAGATCCTCGGAATCATTCATCAGGCTGGTAGCGCGGACCGTATACGTCATGGGATAGCGGTTATTCTGTTCCACATACCCGCTCAGCGTGGACTCCAGCGTCCGCTGCAATACGGTTTCCGTGTAGATCGGATTGGCAGCCGCAATACTGATCAGCAGAATATTGCCGATCAAAAGAGACAGCACCATCCATTTTTTATTCAGCATTTTCCGAAATACAAAACGAATCATTCTGAACCCTTTCAGTCGAGTATAACGATGTCTCCCTCATTCAGTCCGGTCAGTACCCAGGCATATTCCCGGTTGGTAAACGCGACCTTGACCGGCCGGTGATGCACGCTGTTGTTTTCATCCAGGATATCCACAAAGGTCTCCTGGCCTGTGTTTTGTTTTGCGCTCATCGGCATCAGAAGAACATTCTCCACGCGGTTCGTCTCGCCGTTGATCGACAGCCGGACGGCTCCGAAATTGACTTCTGAATTTTTTGACAGCATGGCCTGGATCTCTTCCGGGACGTCTACCCGCACGATCACCTGGGTCTTCACGCTGCCCTTGATGTCCGCGGTGCAGATCACTACCTTTCCGGTCAGCTCGTACTGCCTGTTCCGGATGCCCGCGGTCACGTTGATATCGGTTCCGTAATGGAAGTTTGACGACTCCGCAGCTACATAGAACACACTGATATCCGTGATCCTGTACAACAGGTCTCCGGGCCTTACCGGGTCCCCCGCCGCGTAATATTTCTGATTCGTGATCTTTCCGGCGATCGGCGCGTTTATGATGCTGACCTGATTCTGTTCATTCAGCTCCTGAAGCTCCGCTTCCTGCTTTTCGATATCACGCTCTGTCGAATAAATATACCGTTCCAGTTCGATCTCCCTGATCTGGATGTTCAGGTTTGCCTTCTGGATCGCGTAAGCATCCGTCAGCTTGTTCCTGTCCAGGTTCATATTCGAGATCTCGCGCTTTTTATCCCTGACGCCGGTCTCATAAGAGCTTTTCGTACGCTCCAGCTTCAGCTCCAGCTCCCGGACCCTGGCCTCATCCTTTTCGACTTCCACTTTCAGAAGGGGCTGCCCTTCTTCCACGTACTCGCCGAATTCCGCAAGGCTTTCTACAAAAACCGCGCTGAGGCCGTCATAAAGCACGCTGGTGGCGCTGGGAAAGTATGCCACGCCAGCAGTACTTTCGACTTTCGAAAACGTGCCGATGCCGACAGCTTCTGTTTTATAATTCGTGGAATCCGCGCGGATCTCGTCCTCGGGAATGATATCCGCGTCTTCCGCCAGTGTATGCCGGGGCGCAGGCAGTAAAAGAAGAAGGACCGCCATAGCCGCAAATAAGGCTTTTTTAATCCGGTACATAGACTGTCTCTCCTTCCTCGATGCCGGACTTGATCTCTGTCAGCACGTTGTTCGTGCGTCCGGTCTCGACATAACGTTTTTCTCTGCTCCCGTCATCAAAGACCACATAGACAAAACGTCCGCCTTCATCGTTTTTGATCGCGTTTTTCGGAACAGTCAGCACGTCCTCCACATACAGATAGCGGATAAAGACCGCGCCCCTGTCTCCGGCCTCGATGCCCTCTTTATCCTTCAGCAGGAACTCGCTCCTGAGGCTCTCGCCTGCCAGCATTGCCGCCCGCAGCTCGTCATCCGTGGGAACGATCAGCTCCACCTCGCATTCGTGTCCGTTGATCCAGGCAAATACAGGAAAGCGCTCGTAATCAAACTGCGAAATATAGCTGTCCACCGCGAAACGCATATCCTTGGGATCCTGCAGATACATCAGCGTGGTCCCCGCGTGCACAGACGCGCCTTCCGACACATTCTCTTCGTAATAAATATATCCGTCCGCGGGAGCGACCAGCTCCTTCTGTTCGATCTTCTCATTCAGTTCGTCCCGGGCAGTCTCAAGAGACGCGATCTGGGCTTCGCGGTTTTCCACCGCGTGGTCTTTATCCATGACCGCCTGCTGCACTTCCAGGCTCTTCAGAACGTACGCGGAATTTCCCGTTCCCTGCCGCGCGGCGATCTCGTTCATCTCCACCTGGAGATACGTGATCCGGGTATCCGCGATCTGGTCGTCAAATTCACCCAGTTTCTGAAGATTCAGGATCTGATCGTCCAGATCCTCGATCTGCTCCTCGATATCTTCCACGTCCAGAGAAAGCAGCACGTCTCCTTTTTTGACCCACTGCCCGGAAAACACCGGAAGGTTCTTGATCACACCGTCCACGTCAAAGTAAAGCTTCACCGTTCCGGGGATCACATGGCCGTAAAAAACGGTATCATTGACGATATCATTGATCTCCGCCGTACAGGTATCCACATTCAGGCCCACCGGTTCCAGAAGTTCCGGTACCGCCTGGTTTTTCCGGGCGTCACTTCCGCATCCTGCCAGGAGCAGCACACAAAAAATCAAGCATAGAACTTTCTTCATATCTGCTCTCCGCCGTCATCTGACGATGACCGGATCTCCTTCCTCCAATCCTGAAATGATCTCCACATAATTACCGTTATCCAGGCCGATCTCCACCGGCTTGTACGTCCTCATCCCGTATTCATCCGGGCAGTAAACCACGTTCTGCCCGTTGATCTCGGATATCGCGCGCTTAGGCACACACAGAACGCCTTTCCGCTCATCCTGCGTCAGCGTCACAGAACCGCCCGCATTGTCACTCAGCGTATACACAGTCTCGCGAAGCGCCAGATAAATGGTGCCGGTCCTTCCCTCAATATGATCCGTTTCGGGAAGCCCAAGTTCCTCTTCCGAACAGACTACAGCTTCAAACTCGGAATCTCCGGAAACGACCGTGAGCTCCATTCCGGGTTCAAACAGAGAGAAATACTCCGTCGTCCCCTTGAAAAGAGAAAGGGAAGAGTCCGCGATCGTCACCACCCGCTTTGTGGTCTGTGAAACATCGGCGGGGTCCGGATTCACTATGTAAGTCACCACGCCGTCAAAAGGCGCGTAGATCCGCCGCTCTTCAATATCCGCCTCATATGCCGCGATCTTGATCTGCGAGATCTCATTCTGATCTTCCAGCTCCCGGATCCGGGCGTCATATCTTGCGTTGATCTCGTCCAGGCTCTGCAGATACCGTTCATAAGAAATGGAAGACCCCCGGTAGTTCATCATCTGAAGCTCCATCTCCCGGTCCTCGCCCAGCTGCCGGATGGTACGTTCATTGGTCTCAATGGAGGTACGTTCTCTATCCGCGTCCTGGATGAACTGCTTTGTCTGAAGCTCCAGAAGAAGGTCACCCTCCTTAACGGCATCTCCGGCGCGCACATAAACGTCGCCGTAGGGAACGCCGTTCACGGGAAAGGACAGAGAGACTGTCTGAAGAGGCACATATTTCAATGAAACCTTGACCTGGGCCGTAATATCCATTTTTGTGCACAGAGCCGTGACAAACTCCGTACTTTCATAATCACCCACGTAAGGGACCTCCTGGAAGGTCTCCTCTTCCGGGATGATCCCGCAGGAACTGAGCATCATGCCGGCCAGAAGTCCTGCAAGCCATTTGCGTTTTCTGAATAATTTCATCCGTTCACACCTTATACCGGGGCGCCGGCCCCGTTCTCTTCTGTTGATCCGTAAAAAGACCGGACAGTAAAAATCTTCTCTTTCTTTCCGGCCTCGCGATGCGCCAGGTTCGAAGCAGCGCTTCTCCATCATCATACATTGCACAACTTTATTTATTATAATCACAAGTATATTGAAAATCAATCGATTCAGAAGAAGAAGTTCTGATACTTGCATTAATATACAAGTATTGTGCAATTATTTTCAAGCCCGGCATCCGCCTTCCCGGATTGACTTTTCCCTCATGCTTTAATAGAATGGTGGCGGAGGGCATTTCACTCCCCGATAGATCCAGAGGTTTTCATACATGAACATTTTCAGATCCAGAAACATCAACATGACCGAAGGGCGGCCGCTTTCTCTGATGCTTTCCTTCGCTGTTCCGTTGATGTTCGGCAATATATTCCAGCAGCTGTATACGGTGACCGATACCGCGATCATCGGCCGGGGCGTGGGGATCCGCGCGCTGGCGGCGCTTGGCGCCGTGGACTGGCTGGCCTGGCTGCCTTTCTGTATTCCGCAGGGTTTTGCCCAGGGGTTTTCCGTCCGCGCTTCCCAGAAGTTCGGAGAAGGCGATCTTCCCGGGCTCAGGAAAGTGGTGGGGCTGAGTTTCCGGATCTCCGTGATCATCGCCATCCTCTGCACCGCGGCCAGCCTCCTGCTGGTCCCCTGGTTCATGCAGATCCTGAACGTGCGGGAGGAACTGGCGCCTCTGGCCTCCTCCTATCTCTATATCCTGTTCGGCGGTTTTGCAGCCGCCGTCATGTATAACTACGCGGCATCCATGCTCCGCGCGGTGGGCGACAGCAAGACGCCGCTTCTCGCGATGGTCGTTTCCTCCGTGATCAATATCACGCTGGACGCGCTGACGGTCTTCGTATTCAAATGGGGGATCCTCGGGGCGGCAGGCGCTACGGTACTTGCGCAGATCATTGCCGGCACCATCTGCATGATCCGGATGAGCCATATGCCCGAACTGAGATTCAGCAGAGAAGATATGAAAAGAGACCGGCATCTCTCCGGACAGCTGGTCCGCCTGGGACTTCCCATGTGCCTGATGAACGTCATCATCTGCATCGGCGGGCTGGTGGTGCAGTCAGTCGTCAACCGCTTCTCCGTGGGCTTCATCGCAGGCTACACCGCGACCAACAAGCTTTACGGTATACTGGAGATCGCCGCCGTATCCTACAGCTACGCGATCACCACGTATGTGGGCCAGAACTTCGGCGCGGGAAATAAGGAGAGGATCCGGAGCGGCGTAGTCACAGGCCTCTATCTTTCCATCGCGACCGCCGCCGTCATTGGCGCCATCCTCTTCATCTTCGGACGGCAGCTCACGGGACTGTTCATTTCCAGAGAAAATCCGGAAGCGTACCTGACCGCGTCAAATACCTCGTACCGCTACCTTCAGTACATGGCGGTCCTGCTTCCGGTACTGTATATCCTCTATGTCTACCGGTCCGCCCTTCAGGGACTTGGAGACATGGTCGTACCGATGATCTCCGGCATCATCGAATTCGCGATCCGCGTAGGCATCGCGCTCTACGTAGGGTTCCTGGGTTCTGAACAGGGGATCTTTTACGCGGAGGTCTCCGCATGGCTTGGCGCCGCCGTCTTCCTCTGCGTCATGTATTATGTAAAGAGGGAACGCCTGATGATGTTTCCCGACGCAAATCAGCCCTGATGAACCGGGCTTGAAAACATAAGGAGGTTACTACAATGAAACAGATCAAAGTACAACAGCTGGACCGCGAAAACTTCGCGCAGTACGGCACCTTCCAGAATCTTCTGGACGACGAAGACATGGCAAAACACAGCGTCAATAAGGGAGGCTTTTTCGCGGACCTGATCGCGCTGGATTTCGCGAACACCACCCTGCCCACCGTTTCCTGCTGCCAGGTCAAAAAAGGCGACAGCCGCGTGATCCGGTTCGTGGAAGCGCATAAATATACCTGCGAAGGCCTTCTGCCCATTGACGGCGACGTGGTCATTTACGTAGGAAGACTTGTGAGAGGCAAATTCGATACGGACCTTCTGGAAGCTTTCTATGTACCCCAGGGCACCTTTGTAAAGCTGAATCCGCTGATCGTGCACGGCACACAGTACCCCGTCCGCGACGGCATCACCCATATCCTCTGCCAGCTCCCCGGCCGCACATTCAATAACGACATGCTGGCCGAACTGCTGCCCGAAGAAAGACAGGTAGAGATCATCGACTAACGGCCAGGGGGACGGTTCTCCCGGCTCATTACAGACGGACAGGGGGACGGCCGGGGGGACGGTTCTCTTGGCT
>CADCQD010000190.1 GCA_902803485.1 uncultured Eubacteriales bacterium
CGTCGGAGACGATTACGATCCCGGCCAAAGTCCGCGTGAACGGCGCGTCGGAACAGACGCCGGACCCCGGCGCCGCAGTTTTCCATTTCAGGATCTGGAGCGGTGATCCGGCTGTTTCTCTGAATGTGGTTTCCAATGCGGTTACCACCGGAGGCTTTGGAGAGTTCAACGGGGCGATCTCGTTTACCGTGCCGGCAGGCTCGCTGGAGGCTTTAAAAGCAGCGCCGCTTTATGTCCAGCAGTATGATGGAAATGCGGACTGGAAGTTCGATATGCAGGTGCTGGACTTCTTCTGGGACGTTGATAAGTTTAAACGGTGGCCGATCTGGGATGACCCCACGGGCCCGAAGATCAAGCTGGACTTCGTTTCTGTGACAAACGTCTATGATCCTCAGCCGCAGCAGGCGCAGCCGGTACCGGTACCGCCGGCACCTCCGGAAACACCGGAAGAAGCGCAGGATCTGATCAAGGAGCTTCCCATCGCGGTCACGGAAGGTGAAGAAGGTGTGCAGATCACTCTGCCGATCTATATCGGTGTTGAGAAATCCGGTGCTGACGTACCGCCCGCCGCTGTATTCCATTTCGGCATCTACGGGATGCAGAAAGATCAGGAATACGAATGGGTCAATGACGTGGTATATACCCAGGGAGAGGGCATTTATCAGGGAAACATCTGCTTTACCGTACCTCAGGGAGAGGCAGTGGACCAGATCCTGGAAACCGGTTTTGACGTTCGGGAACGTTCTGCCGTAGTTTCCGGGTGGAGCTTCGCGGGTGAAGTATATCATATTGATCTAGAACGGGAAGATGGCGTGATCCGGCCGAAGATCCGCAGATTCCGGAACGTCACCACGGCGGAAGAATCAAAGGAAGTGCTGTATTTCCTGAATCATTACGGCATGGATCATGGTGAGCCCGTGGAAATGTCCGGAAGTATCCTGGGAATCGAAGATATCTTCCGCATGATCCTGGATATGGAGGAAGTGGACCTTACAGATACTCTTTTCTTTGCGGATGACGAGGGCGAGTGGGAGATCTCCTGGGAAGGTTTCCGGAAAGATAAGGAGATCGGCGGAGTAAACATGACCATGCGCTACAGAGAAGAAGGGGAAGAGTTTACGGAAATCACCCTGGAGGACGTACTGCGCGTGACCCGCGGCGGGATCTATGTAAAGCTGAAAAGCGTTGCGGACGCCTACACCGCGCTTTGCGGAGAGGATTTCCCCGCGGCGAAAGCCATTCCGGATGAAGAATGGACCGGCTTTACCGAAGAGACGATCTCCTGGCTGAAGCTTCCTGTTGTGGATAAACTGATCCGCAGGATGCTGCGCGACGCAGGACGGGCATTTGACGAATTCGAGATCAGAACCACGGATCACGGCTATGAAATGACCGGAGGCGCCGGAGAGTGGGACAGCTTTGAAATGCTGGTGCTTGATATGATCGAGCTGGGATATGAAGACTGGTACACACTCTTTACGGAAGCCGCGCTGTCCAAAGAAATGCGGAACTTTGCCGACGCGTATAAGGCAGCGTTCGAGAAGATCGGTGAGCAGGTCATGAACAACTCGGGACTGCTCTCTGTTTTCCGGGAAGGCTATCCGGCGGTCCTTTCTGACTTTGTATGCAGCGTCAAACAGGAAGACGACAGTTATATAGTTTCAAGCACCGGACAGATGGAAGATGAAGAGGATGGTGTAAGGACCTTTACGAATGAATTTACCGCAAAAGCCGCGGATGGAGAAGAGAACGCGGAAGAGAAGGAACCGGTGGAGGCACCGGAGAACTTTGCTTCCGGCTCTGACTTCCTGCATGAACTGATCACGCTGGACACCCTGGAAAAAGGCCCCGGCGGATTCCTGAAGTGGCTTGAAGAACTCATAGGAGACGATGAATGAAAGTATTAGACGCAGACTGTACGAAAGGCTTTATGCAGCTGTCCGAGGATGGCTGGCAGCACAATTATCATGAAAGAAACGGCGGAAATCTCTCTTACCGGATGAAGCCGGAAGAGGTGGAGGCGGTTCGCGAAGAATTCACGTATACCCGTGAATGGAAGGAGATCGGCGCGTCTGTTCCGACACTGGCCGGGGAGCACTTTATGGTTACCGGTTCCGGGAAGTTCTTCCAGAATGTGACAAGGCATCCGGAGGATTCCTTCTGCATTACGGAGATCGATGAGACCGGCACGAAGTACCGGATCGTCTGGGGACTGGTGAACGGCGGGAGGCCAACGTCCGAGTTTCCTTCTCACCTGATGAACCACGCGGTGAAAAAGCGTGTGACGGACGGCAGGTTCCGCGTGATCTATCATGCGCATCCGGTGAATGTGATCGCTTTATCCTTCATTTTGCCGAATGACGGCATCGTATGGACCCGGGAGCTTTGGGAGTCGATGACGGAATGCCCGATCATCTTTTCTGAAGGCGTGGGCGTGCTGCCCTGGATGGTGCCGGGCGGCGCGGATATCGCTGTCAGGACGTCAGAGCTGATGGAGACTTATAATGTGGCCATCTGGGCACATCACGGAATGTTCTGTGCCGGAGATACTTTTGACAATACCTTCGGGCTTTTCCATACGGTGGAGAAGGCCGCAGAGATCCTGCTGAAGGTCCTGTCTGTGACGAAGGAAAAAAGGCAGACCATCACACCGGAAAATTTCCGGCAGCTTCAGACGGATCCCACCTTCAGCAGCCAGTTCCCTGTGACGCTGGACGAGAAATTCCTGTACGAAAAGAAATGAGAATCACAGATCGGAATTTTGTAAAAACGCAGCTTCCGGTGATCCCGGAAGCTGCAAATAAGTTTACCCGGGGCCGGCTCCTCCTGGTCTGCGGGTCTTACGGGATGGCCGGCGCAGCCATCATGGCTGTACGCGCGGCGCTGAGAACCGGCGCGGGGTTTACGGATCTTGCGATTCCCAAAGCGCTGTACCCGGTGGCTGCGGCTGCGGTGCCGGAATCCGTGATCACAGTGTATAACGATCAGGAACCGGCAAAGACGCGCGGTGTGCTGCTTGAAGCTTTAGAGAAAGCGGACGCGGTCGTCATGGGCTGCGGACTGGGAAAACTCCGGGAGACCGTATGTCCGGTGATCCTGGAAAACTGCAGGAAGCCCCTGGTACTTGACGCGGATGCTCTGAATCTGATGGCCCGGACGGGAATGCGGCCTGTATGTCCGGAAATGACGGTACTGACACCGCATGAAGGAGAGATGGGAAGGCTTCTGGGTGTTTCTTCGAAGGAGATCTGCGCGGACCGGGAAGGAAGCCTTTTACGATCCGTTTCCGAATTCGGAACTGCGGTGCTTTTAAAAGGCCCGGGGACATTGATCACCGCGCCGGACGCCGGGGAGGTCTTCATGAACCCCACAGGAAATGCCGGGATGGCCCGGGCCGGTTCCGGCGACGTGCTTTCCGGGATGACCGGAGCTCTGGCCGCCCAGGGCATGGATGTGTTCCATGCCGCGGTATGCGGCGCTTACCTTCACGGAGCGGCGGGAGATATCGCGTCGAAACGTTATGGACAAAGAAGCATGCTGCCTACGGACCTCATCGAGTGCGTTCCGGAAGCATTAATGATCATTGAAGAGGATCAGTGAACGGAGGATCACATGATACGTTTGGGAATATGTACGTCGATCGGCAACGCTGCCTGCATGAAAGAAGCAGGATTTGATTATGTGGAGCTGGGCCTCAGCAGTATCGCGGCGCTTTCTGATGAAGAATTTGAGACCCTGTACCGGCAGGTGAAGGCATCGGTCCTTCCGGTGGAAGCTGTGAACAGCATGATGCCGGGGACTTATCAGATCGTAAAGAAAGAGGGACTTTCCGAAGATATTCTTCAGTACCTTGAAAAAGCCTTCGGCCGCGCAGCGAAACTGGGCGTCCAGGTCGTTGTATTCGGCGCCGGCGGAGCACGCCGCGTACCGGACGGCATGAGCATGGAAGAAGGAATGGAGTGTCTGAAAACGTTCCTGAAGGCAGCGGCAGATCTGGCGGCGCCTCTGGGACTTAAGATCGCGGTAGAACCTCTGCGGGCAGAAGAGACGAACATCATCCATTATGTACGGGAAGCGCAGGCCTTAGCCGCGGCTGCAGACCGTCCGAATGCAGGCGCTCTTGCGGATCTGTATCACATGATGAGCGGAAATGATTCTTACGAGGACATGAAACGCGGCCTCATCCACTGCCACATCGCGGAACGGCTGGAACGTACCTGGCCGAGATCCGGTGACGGAAGCGAAGCCGATTATCAGGCATTCTTCAGCGCGCTGAAGGAATCCGGCTATAACGGCCGTGTCAGCATCGAAGGCAGGGAGCCGGAGGACTTCTTTGAAGGCGCGAAAGCGTCTTATGAGATCCTGGACGCGCTGAGACGGTAAAAGGAGCACTTTACGCGGTTATTTTGTGGAAGTTCTTGACAAACAGCCGTGTTTGTGTATAATAACATGAGTGGGTTTACATCCCATGTGCTTCAGTGGCTCAGTCGGTAGAGCAGCGCATTCGTAATGCGCAGGTCGCCAGTTCGAGTCTGGCCTGGAGCTTCCGCCGGAAGCTTAGCAGTAAATGCGGCTTCCGGCGGTTTTTCATAGGTGTCATACCAGCGGTTTTGCGGAGGTGCTGATGATCAGAAGATACCATATATCCATAGCATCTGTCGTTTTTAAGCCTTTCCATGTCTTCCGGTGCTTCTTCCCGGTTTAAAGTGAAAACGGATTACAGGACTTCACTGGAAAAGGTGATCCTTCCGGAAGATTTCGAAACAAATATGAAGCTGTACGATTCCGGGGAATGGAGCAGGGACGGGATCATTGTATACGCGAACGAGGTCAAGATGCTGAGATCCTATATTCCTCTGTTCTTCGGCTGCAGCGATCTGGAAATTAACGGTGTTATGTATCAGGCAGAATAGAAAGAAGCAGCATTAACGATCGATCATCATTATTACAGGAGGCTGGAATTACATGTTAAAAGAGCAGATTTTGAGTCTGGAGCTTACGGACAGCCAGATCGGATTTTTCTATCTGGGACAGGAGGGTTTTATTCTGAAATGCCGTGGAAAATACGTCATGATCGACGGCTATCTTACAGGAAAGCTGAGCGACGGCACAAATGGATTCGGCAGGAATTACCCGGCGCCCATCCGGCCGGATGAACTGGATTTCCTGGATTATGTGCTTTGCTCCCATGACCACAGTGATCATACGGATCCCGAAACGCTCAAAGGCGCGGCTTCAGGGAATGAAAATACCCGTTTCATTATCCCTGCGCCCTTCGCGGGACGTGTGGCGGAATGCGGTGTTCCTGAAGACAGGATCATCCCTGCCAGAGAGGGCGAAAAACTGGAGTTTCCCGGTATCGCAGTCGAACCCCTGGCATCCGCTCATGAAGAACTGCATCAGGACGAAAACGGCGATTATTGCGAGATGGGATTTAAACTGACGCTGGCGGGAAAGACCATATATCATGCCGGTGACTGCTGTATTTATGACGGACTGAAGGAAAAAGTGGGGAAAGTCGATGTCGCGATGCTTCCAGTGAACGGCAGAAGCTATTATAAACTGAAGGGCGGCTGTATCGGCAATATGACGCTGGAGGAAGCGGTGCTCTTCGCGAAAGAAGCGGAAGCCGGGATGTTTATTCCGATGCATTTTGATCTGTTCGCGGCGAACAGTATTCCCGCGTCCTGGATCCCCGCGGGCGTGGAGCAGTACGCCCCCGGCATGCGGTACAAGATCTTTACACCCGGAGAGTGCATGATCTTCTGATCTTCAGGAGAAATGACGAGAAAGGAGCGAAAATGATCGTAGGTATTCAGTTATACGGGCTTTTATGCAATCATGACAGGGATATCAAAGACCTGATCCCGGCGATCCGGGATGCGGGAGCAAAATTCATCGAACCCTGCGTTTCGCTGTCCGGAGAAAACAGCATGCCCTGGTGCTTCCTTCCGAAAGAACGCCTGGAGGAGCTGATGCCGTTTATCAGAGAGAACGGCCTTTCTGTGCCGTCCTGCCATATCAGATCCGCGAATCTTCTGAAGGACGCGCCGGAAATGAAGCGCCTGGCTGAAACCTGGGGCATCCGCTGTTTTGTGATCGGCGTGCCTTCGTTTGATCCGGCAGAGCTGCAGGAGGAAGCCTTCCGCGTGCGCGAAACCGCGGAGATCCTGAAGGAAGCCGGTGCCTGCCTGCTCCTGCATAACGGTAAGGAGGCAATGGAGCATCAGATCGCCGGACGTTCAGCGTATGAGTATTTTACGGATATCTGCCTCGGCGCGCTGAAAATGCAGCTGGATACCGGCTGGGCGGAAGCAGGCGGTGCCTGCATCCCGGAATTCCTTGCGAAAAACGAATCCCGGATCGCGTCCGTACATTTTAAGGACTTCGTAAAGCCAGGTGAGGACCGGGCAGACGTGCCCATCGGCTCGGGCAGCGTGGATTCCAGAAACGCACTGCAGTTCGGACGCGCGAACGGCTGTATGCTTGTAGTGGATCAGGATGTCTACAATGAATTCCCGGAGGATATGCTGAGATCTCTGCGCTACCTGAATTCCCTCAGCAATATGCGTGACCATTCCGTATCCTATCTGAATATTCTGGATACGGAAACCATGGAGGTCCGGGTGCTGAAGCGCTTTGATCATGTGATCGAAGCGCCGAACTGGCTCAGAAAACAGAACGCGCTGGTATACAATTCGGAGGGCAGGATCTTCCGGTTTGATCTGGATACCCTTGAAAGTACGCAAATCGATACCGGAGAAGCGAAGTTCTGCAATAACGACCACGTGGTCTCTTATGATGAAAACTGGATCGCGGTATCCGCAGGTTCAGAAAAAGTCCGGGGTTCCCGGGTCTACAAGGTCCCGCTTACCGGCGGAAAAGCGCAGCTTTTGACTGAAAAAACACCCAGCTATCTTCACGGCTGGTCGCCGGATGGGAAAACGCTGGTATACTGCGCGTTCCGTGAGATCGGCGGAGAACTGCATGTGGACGTTTACGGCATTTCCGGAGACGGCGGAGAGGAAACGCGGCTGACCAGGGAAGGCTTTAATGACGGACCCGAGTTTTCATTTGACGGAGAATGGATCTATTTCATCAGTACCCGCACCGGCCTGATGCAGGTATGGCGGATGCGGCCGGACGGTTCGGAAGAGACCCAGCTCACCTTTGAGGAGCAGAATAACTGGTTCGGCCATATATCACCAGACGGAAGCAAAGTAGTGAATATCGTTTACCGGAAGGACCAGCTCCTTCCGAACGAACATCTTTCCAACATGCATGTGGAACTGTGGATGATGGATCCGGACGGGAAAAACCATCACAGGATCCTGGGGTTCTTCGGAGGACAGGGTTCCATCAATGTCAATTCCTGGGCGCCGGATTCCAGGCACCTCGCGTTTGTAAGCTATGATGTGGAGTTATAAGATCAGGATCGTTTTCTTCTTTCTTCTTGCGGGATTCATGATCCTGCATCCGGTGCCGGCATCTGCTGCGGATACGGAAGATGGAGGGGATCTTACGGAATCCTTTTCCCTTTCGCTGGAAACGCCCTATGGCATCCTGACAGGCTTTGGCAGCAAAAATGATTACAGTATGTTTCTTCCTCCGGCAGAAATGCCGGAGGAACTGGTGTTTACATTCACAGGAGACCCCGTGGAGGCCTCTCAGGGAAAGCTGAACCGCATGCGGAAGACGCTGACGGTTTCCTGCGGCAATGATCCGGAGATCCTTCTGAAAATGGCAGACGGACAGGAGATCACCGTGAAGATCATGAGATCATCCGTGCCGGCAATGTTCATTTCGATGGAAGACACGGATCTTCAGACGCTTCACCGGGATAAGACGAAAAGCTACGGCTTAAAGGTTTCGCTGCTGGATCCGGATCACCCGGAAAACTGTTTTACGGATGACAGCTGTACCATGCACGGACGGGGAAACTCCTCCTGGGCCTATTTTGACAAAAAGGGATATCTGCTGAAACTTGGCGGGGAGCGTCCGGTCCTCGGCATGCATAAAGCGAAAAAATGGTGCCTTGTCGCCGGCGCGAATGACGGTACCCTGATGAAAAACCGGATCGCCTATGAAGCGGCGAAAGCGGGCGGATTCGCGTATGTGCCGGATGCGGCATACGTCGATCTGTGGATCAACGGGGATTACAGAGGCCTGTATCTGATCACGGAGAGGATCAGCATCGGCCGCGGATATCTGGATCTCAGGGACCGAAACGGCGTCATTATGGAACTGGATAATATGTTTTATCCGGACAATGAGATCTGGTTCGAGTCCGATGTGACCGGCATGCATTACGCGGTGAAAGACGCGGTGAGTGAAGGCTCCCTCGCGCCGGTCCGGATATTCAAGGAAAAGATCGAGAGACTGGAGACGCTGCTGCATACCGAAGGGTCTTCCTGGGAAGACATTTTACAAGTGGCGGATATGGATTCCTTCGCGGAGTATTATCTGCTGAACGAGATGCTGCTGAATAAGGAGCTCCTCTGCACCAGCTTCTATTTGTATATGGATGGGGAAGAGGACGTGATCCACGCAGGGCCTGTCTGGGATTTTGATACATCCATGGACAGTACCGGCGACCGCCCTTCCGCGAACGCGCTCCAGAATATGGGATCGACGTATCACGAACAGACCGATCTCTTCGCGCTGCTCTGTACCCGGTGGGAGTTCGTCCACCTGGTCTTTGCTTACTGGAACCGGACCTATGAAGACGTTATGGGGATGATCCCCGCGTATATCCGCGTGCTGGAGAAGGAGATCTCGGCATCCGCGGAAATGAATTTCCGGCGGTATCCGGACGTTCTGGATTCCGTGACCATCAAAGGAGATATCATCGGGAAGAGCTTTTCCGAGAATCTGGACGCGCTGTGTACTTGGCTGGAAAAACGGGTGGAAGTCTTTGTCCCTGCCAGGCAGAAAAAATGGGCTGCCGGGGAGACCGGCCGGGGCGGCGGCGCAGGCATCATGACGACGGAAAGCTTTCTTTCAAAGTACGCCCTGGTCTTTGATCCTGAGTATTACGCGAGCGAGTATCCGGAGGTGTGCGAGGAATTCGGCGCGTATCCGGGCATGCTGCTCCTGCATTACCTGAAATACGGCGTATATCACGGGATCAATCCTTCGCGCGGGTTCAACGCAGGGGAGTACATGAAAATGCATCCCGAACTGAAGGCGGAACTCGGCAATGATCCGCTGAATTATGTGGAGTATTACATCCGTACCGGAGGAGTGGAAGACGGAGCGGAACACTGATAGTTTCCCGGATGAATGATGAATTGACACGTAAGGAAGCTTATGCTAAGATTTTCTATGGATTACTGATCATACACCAAGGAGGTACAAATATGATACAGCTGCCTTTTGACATCCATGAGGCTGAATGGCAGGTTTTTGACGAGGGCGTGAAGTCCTGTGTGTGGAAACCTGATGAAAAATGCTGCGTGCAGTACTGGGAAGACCAGCCGGGCACCGGCGCGGCGCCGCATTCACATCCGGCGGAGCAGATCACTTATGTACAGAGCGGATATATGGAGCTGACCATGGACGGCAAGTCCTTCGTGCTTTCTCCGGGCTCCTTTGCCTGCATTCCGCCGAATGTATTGCATTCCACGAAGAATGTAGGCAACAGTGTCGTTGTCAACATCGACTTCTTTATGCCGGACCGTGATGACCGTGTGGCCAGCGCGAAGGCGACGGATCTCGGACATCACTGGACGCTGGACTGATCCGGAAATAAAAAAAGGAACCGCGCGAGCGGTTCCTTTTTTTATTTCCGGATATCAGAATCAGGCTCTTTCCACAAGGTTGGAACGTAAGCAGGAAGTACATACGTATACTCTCTTAACGCCGCCATTATCTGTCTTAACACGGACAGACTTCACGTTAGACTTCCACATTCTGTTGGTCCTTCTGTGTGAATGGCTGACCTGAATACCAAAATGAGCTCCTTTTCCGCAAATAGCGCACTTCGCCATTTCCTAGCACCTCCTTCTATTCTTTACGGCTTTCGCCTGATCGTCTGAATACGCCTTTTTACAAAGCAACAGAGGAATCATAGCAGAAAATCGGAAAAAATGCAAGCATATTTTAAAAATATTTCATATGCTTTGCAGATTGTAATTCGGATATGGTTTTGCTAAGATGATATCAGTACTTTTTACAGACAGGAACAAGGAAGAAAAGAAAGGAGATCTGCGGAAATGGCACTGGAAATTGTACGGACAAAGAACGGCCTGGTAAAAGGAGTGGTCTCAGAAGATCATTCCCGTACGGTATTTAGAAAGATCCCATACGCGAAAGCGCCTGTGGGCGGCATGCGCTTCCGGGAGGCGGAAATGGCGGACGCGTGGGATGGCGTATATGACAGCACGAGCTGGGCGCCTGCGGAATTCCAGAATCTCTGCGCGGTGCCTCCGTATATTAAGGATTTCTATTTCGGCCCCTGGCCGGCGCTTTCAGAAGACTGCCTGTATCTTTCTGTATCCACAGGGGCGTCTTCGGAAGAAGAACGCAGGCCGGTCTACGTATGGTTCCACGGCGGCGGCCTTTCCACCGGCTTTTATTTTGAGCCGGAATTTGATCCGGAAGTACTGACCCGGAAGGGCATCGTAGTGGTATCTGTGGGACAGCGGCTGAACGTATTCGGTTATCTGGCGCTTCCGCAGCTCCGGGATGAAAACGGAAGATGCGGGAACTACGGATTCACGGACCAGCTGATGGCCCTTCGCTGGATCCGGGATAATATTGCCGCTTTTGGCGGAGATCCGGATAATATCACCATCGGCGGCCAGTCCGGCGGAAGCCTGAAGGTCTGCATGATGGCAGGATCACCGGCGGGAAAGGGCCTGTTCCGGCGGGTGATCGCCCACAGCGGTCTGAAATGGCAGCAGCATTTCAAGACGCTGGAAGACGCGGAGGAAGAGGGAAAAGCGTATCTTGAGGCCTGCGGGATCGACCCGGAGATCAGCGCGGAAGAACTGCGGGCGCTTCCGCCCACGTCCTTCCTTTTGAATGTTCAGGCGCGCGTCCCGGGTGAAATGATCTGTGACGGCTATTATATTCCGCATCCGGTCCTGAAGGACTGCCTTACGGAATACGCGAAAGGTACAGACTTTATCTGCGGCACATGCCTGGGCGAAGCGGATCCCTTTGCGGGAACGGCATTCTCCGGCGCGGAAGAGAAGACTTTCGGGAAGGATGCGTTTTACGCGCTGTACCGGGAGATCCTAGGCCCCTTGTATGAAAAATATGATTTTGAGAAACTGGTTACAGTCACAGACAAAGACGCGTACCGTACGGCCCGCGTTCTGGCCACGAAAGGCCTGGCAAAACGCGGACGCGTAAATTTCAGCAGAAATCTGATGGCAGCGCGGCTTTTTGGCAGCCATATGAAGAAGATCGACCCCTCATTCAGAAATTACGTGTTCCTGTTCTCGCACTTCCTGCCCATCAGGGAAGAGGATCAGGGCGGGCCTTACGATCCTGAAAAGATCATGGCGTATCACTCCAGCGACCTGTTTTACGCATTCGGCTCCCTGAGAGAGGATCTGCCGCCCACCCGTCCGTGGAAAGATACAGATTACGCGCTGGCGGAACAGATGACGGACGCGTTTTCCTCGTTCATGAAAGATGGAGATCCGGGATGGCCCTCCTCTGAAGATGGAAGCTACGCGGAATTCGGTGATGAGCTTATAGTCCGCAGCGGCTTTACGGGACCTGTGGACGCGCTTCTTCGGGAATTTGTTTCAGAAGAATATGAGATATAAGATGAATAAAAG